>CAYXFW010000538.1:0-2779 GCA_964464305.1 uncultured Verrucomicrobiota bacterium | reverse complement strand
CAGCATCTACCTGGCGCGGCGGCTGACGCGACCCCTCGTGCACCTGTCCGCCTCCGCGGGCCGCATCGCGGATGGGAAGCTCGACGAGCCGTTGCGGACGGATTCGTCGAACGAGATCGGCGACCTGGCGCGCAGCGTCGACCGGATGCGGAATGGCCTGAAGGACCTGATCGACAACCTCGACCGGAAGGTGGCCGAGAAGAGCCGTGCGCTCGCCGAGAATCTCGAGGCCCAGCGCCGCGTCGAGGAGTCCCTCCGGGAGAGCGAAGAGGCTTTCCGCCAGTTGTTCACCGAAATGGCCGACGGGTTTGCGCTGCACGAGATCATCACCGACGCCGATGGCCATCCCGTCGATTACCGGTACCTGGCCATCAACCCGTCCTTCGAGCGGCTGACCGGCCTGGCGGCGGGCACGGTCGTCGGCCGCACGGTCCGCGAGGTGCTCCCCGGCATCGAGACGAGGTGGATCGAAACCTACGGGCGCGTGGCGCTGACCGGCGAGCCGGCGCATGTCGAGGAATATGCGGCGACGCTGGACCGTTGGTACGATGTGCGGGCCTACAGTCCGGTCCGTGGACGCTTCGCCGTCGTCTTTGCCGACGTCACCGAGCGGCGCAGGACGGAAGCCGAAAAGCGCAGGATGGAGCAGCAGATGCTCCAGGTTCAGAAGCTGGAAAGCCTCGGCGTCCTGGCCGGCGGCATCGCGCACGACTTCAACAATCTCCTGATGTCCATCCTCGGCAACGCCGACCTTGCGCTGGTCGAACTCCCCGCGCCAAGCGCAGTGCGGGAAAGCCTCGCGGACATCGTCCGCGCCTCGCGCCAGGCCGCCGATTTGTGCCGCCAGATGCTGGCCTATTCCGGGAAGGGCCGCTTTTCCGTCGAGCCGGTCCGGCTGAACGATCTCATCGAGGAGATGGCTCACCTGCTCGTCGTTTCGATTTCGAAGAACGTCACACTGCACTGTCGCTTCGCCGACGATCTGCCGTATGTCGAGGGGGACGTGACGCAGCTCCGCCAGATCGTCATGAACCTCATC
Organism: uncultured Verrucomicrobiota bacterium; assembly: GCA_964464305.1. Taxonomy (GTDB): domain Bacteria; phylum Verrucomicrobiota; class Kiritimatiellia; order PWTM01; family PWTM01; genus VGWF01. Next base: position 1,740 of record CAYXFW010000538.1, on the reverse strand, counting down.
ACCAACGCCTCCGAGGCCCTGGAGACGAAGACAGGGGAGGTCACCCTTGCCACCGGGATCGAGGACTGCGGTCCCGACGGGCCCGCCGGCACCGTTACCCAGGAGCGGCTCCCCGGCGGCCCCTATGTGTACATGGAAGTGAGGGACACCGGGTGCGGGATGGAGCCGGAAACGCTGGCGAGAATCTTCGACCCGTTTTTCACGACCAAGTTCACGGGGCGGGGCCTCGGCCTGGCTGCCGTGCTGGGCATCGTGCGCGGTCACAAGGGCGCCATCCACGTAACGAGCGAGCCCGGGCAGGGCACGACATTCCGCGTACTCTTCCCCGCCTCCACCAAGGTCCGGTCGCCCGAGCCCGAGCCCGACCCCGCGCGGACCGCATCCGCACCGCGGGCATCCGGAGCCATCCTGCTGGTGGACGACGAGCCCGGGGTGCGCGAGGTTGCCGGACGCATGCTGATCTCCGCCGGGTTCGAGGTGGCGGTCGCGGCCTCCGGGGCCGAGGCTGTGGAAATCGTCCGAGAAGGCCCTGAACGGATCGCCTGCGTCCTGCTCGACCTGACGATGCCGCAGATGGACGGCGAAGAGACGCTGGCCCGCCTGCGGGCGGTCCGCGGCGACCTCCCGGTTGTGATCTCCAGCGGCTACAGCGAGCAGGAGATCGTCCGGCGCTTCGCCGGCCGGAACCTCGCCGGATTCATCCAGAAACCCTACGTCCGCGCACAGCTTGTCTCCGTCCTGCGCGAGGTGGCCGCCCGCCAGTCCGGCCCGGCGCCGGCGGCGGACGGCGCCTCCGCGCCGCCCGCCGTCTGACGCCCCCGCCTGCGTTGCGCGCTTCAGCACGCCGCGCGCGCATCGCGCGGCATCGGCCGGCGCGTCTGCGCCTGCGGCGACGGGCGGGGAGGCGGCGCGGATGCCGCCGCAGGCTCGTCGTCCGCCCCGCCCTCGTCGTCCTTCCCGCCGCCGGCGCCCGCGCCCGACAGGAACCGCACGCGCTCGGCGACGACGCGAAGCTTGCTGCGCTTCCCGCCCTCCGGCGACTCCCACTGGTCGAACTGCAACTTGCCCTCGACCAGCGCCGGGGAGCCCTTCCGCAGGAACTTCGCACAGCTCTCCGCCTGCTTCCCCCAGACCGTGACATCGACGAAGCAGGTCTTCTTGACCTCCTCGCCCGCCTGGTTCTTGTAACGCTCGTTCACCGCCAGCCCGAGGTCGGACACCGTCTGCCCGCCCTGCGTCCTCCGCAACTCGGGGTCCCGCGTCAGGTTCCCCATCAGGATCACCACATTCACCGTTCCCATGGCCTTCGCTCCTTCCCGTTCGTACGCCGGAGCGCCTTATTGCCTCCGGCTTCACCCATGGGAAGAAGGCGGGCGCGAAAAATTCCGGAAGTTTCTTCAAGAAATCGTGCGGCACCCCAATCTCCGTCCCGTTGGTTGCCCAACGCCGGCCGGCGGGGATTCGGGGTGGCGCATCGGAGCTTGATCTAGCTATGGAACATAGCTATTATAGCTATATGAACGTGAAAACCGCCGATCTGAAGAACAACCTGAGCCGGTATCTCCGGCAGATCCGGAAGACCGGGGAGTCGATCGTCGTCTGCGATCGGGACGAACCCGTCGCGACGCTCTCGCCGTTGGTGCGCGATGCGGATGCGGAATGGACGCGGTATCGCACGGAGGCCCTCGCGCGGGCGAATGAAATCGGGCTGAAGATCGATATTCCGACGCAGAGACCGAC
>CAYXFW010000537.1:0-2791 GCA_964464305.1 uncultured Verrucomicrobiota bacterium | reverse complement strand
TGCGCCCGCGGCACTTCCGTCCGAGGCGGCGGATGTCGCGACAGCCATCGGCACCCTGGCCGCGGGGGAGAGCCGGACAATCGCGGTGGCCGGGCTGACGGCGCCCTCGGCGGTCGGGACGCATCTCGTCCGGGCCTTCGCCGACGGGGCCGATCTCACGGCGGAGAAGAGCGAGGGCAACAACCAGAAGACGGCGACCTACACGCTGGCCGCGGCCGGCGGCGGGGGAACGCCCACGTGGATGAAGCCGGACTTCGAGATCACGGCGATCGACTTCAGCCCCGCCGCGGTGACGGCGGGCGGGGCCTTCACGGCGCAGGTCACCGTGCGCAACAAGGGCGACATCGCAGGCGACGGCGGGCGGATGGACCTCTGGCTGCACTCTCCGGCGCCGCAGTCCGCGGGGGCCATGGGCGACGCCTGGGTGCCGGTCGGCGCCCTCGCGGCCGGCGAATCCGCCGTTCTGTCGGTTCCGCTGACCGCCCCGGCGGCGGGCTGGTACACGCTGCGCGCCTACGTCGACAGCGCCAACGCCACGGTCGAGAAGAGCGACGGCAACAACCAGAAGACCCGGACCTACCAGATCCCGTAGCCCGGCCCGCGCGATGGGGCCGGTGTGGGCGACTTCGCCATGGATGTGACACGGTTTCTTGCGGCGTTCTCGGCCGCTGCGGGGGCCGTCCTGCTGGCCGGGTGCCCCGCGTCCCGCCCGGCTCCCGCGCCGCCCCCGGCGGCTGTCACCAATGCCACGGACAAGGCGTCGGCCGTGCCGGTCCGGGCGGACGCGACCGGGTTTCCGATTCGTCCGCCGCCGGCGGCGAGGCCCGTGGAAGTGCACACCCCCGCCGCAGGTCCGGGTCCGGCTCCCGCGGCATGGCGCGAGGGGGTGACGGAGGTTCTCGGCCGCTGCAAAACGCTCGAGGACGTTCGTCGCGAGTTGCGCGTCCTTGCCGCGGAGCGCCCGGGCGAAATCGCGGAGCTTGCCCGGGTCCTCCTGGGCGACGACCCGCTCGCCGCCCGGGAGGCGGCCCGCGCACTGGGGCGGGCGGGCACACCGGATGCCTTCATCGCGCTGATCGGTCTCAGCCATGCGGTGGCCGCGGGGCCGCTCCGGCGCGACGTTCTCGACGCCATCGCAGGGATTGCCAACCGGCAGTCGGCCGAGTTGCTTCACGAGGCGCTCCGGGTTGGCGATGACGAGCAGGTGGAACGGATGTCCCAGATCGCCCTGGCGGGCATGATGGACCCGGACATGCTCAAGGGGACGGTGGAACGCTACCGGGCCGCATCGTCGCCGGACGAGCGTGGGGCGTTGCTCGGTGTCATCCAGCAGGTCCGCAACCCGGATCTCGTGGACACGTTCATCGGTCTGGGCAACCCGGAGGGCGATGCAAGCTGTGCCGGTCCGCTCGGCCGGTCCGTCGTGGACACGCTCGGGGCCATCGGAACGGCGCGCGCGGTCGGAAATCTCCTCGCGCGGATCCGGCAGAACGCCGATGCGGGCATCGAGAGCACGGTGATCGAAAAGGCGCTGGCCCGCACCGTCAATCGCGATGCGCTGCCTGTGCTGGCGGCCGCGGCCGGGAACCCATCGAATCCATCCGAAGCCCGTGCCGCCGCGATGGAGGCGCTGGGCAATTACACATCTGCCGAGGTGGGGGAGATCGTCCGGCGCGGAATGGGCGACGCGGACCCGCCGGTCCGGGAGGCCGCCCGCCGCGCGTTGAACCGGCTGCAGGGGTTGGAAAACTGACCTGCAGGTCGGCTACTGCACGACCACGTTCGTCATCATGCCGGACGCGTAGTACAGCAACTGCGTCCGCGTGCCGGACACGTTAGTGAGGATGCCGGACCATCCGCCGGGGAGGCCGGGCGACCATCCGCCGGATCCGAAGGCCGGCCGGTGAAAGATCCCCGATGCGCCGTCCAGGTAGAGGGCGCCGCGCACCGCCGTGCTGTTGTCCGTGTCGTTCACCACCGCGGGGCCGAGGGCGGTCCGGTTGACGCCGCTGGCCACGGCGCCCGCGCCGACGGCAACGTTGGTCCCCGCTGCGAAGGCCTGGTTTCCGATCGCTGCGCCGTGGTCGTAGCCCAGCGCCTGGTAGCCCGCCGCGACGCCGTGGCCGGATGCCTGCGCCTCGAGGCCGGCGGCCATGCCGTAATCGGCGCCATCCGCGGATTGGCCCATGGCCACGCCGCCGCCGAGGCCGAGTGCGGCGCTGTAGGCCCGGGCCTGGAATCCCACCGCGACGCCGCCGTCGCGGCCGTCCGCCTCCACGCCGGCTGCCGTTCCCGTTGCGCCGAGCGTGAGGTCGGGCACCCGGCCGGCCGTAAGCGCGTAGGGGACCGCCATCAATTGCTGGCGTGGAACGAGCGCGGCCCCGTCCACCGAGACGCCGATCCAGACCGCCGCGTTGGTGAAGACGGCGCGAAATTCCAGAGTGTTGGTGCCGAAGGCGAAGTCGAACATGCCGTTGACCACGGTCACCGGGCCGACCGCCTGCGAGAAGTGCGATGCGCCCGCGGTGGCGTTGGTGTAGAGGCCGATGCCGATGTCGACGGATCCGTTGACCGGGGCTCCGTTCGTGTCCAGCAGCCGCCCCTGGTAGTGGATCCGCGCAGGAGCGTCCGCATGCCCGGGTCCGGCGGCGAGCCATATCGCGACCGCCGCGCCCCAGGCCACGCATGTCCTCGAGAGTTCTTTCATGATGGAGCCGGACCCCGGGGCATTGTCACCGTTTGGGCCGGGCGGGGCAAGACGCGATTGCGGTCAGACCGGCGCCGGCTGCTC
>CAYXFW010000536.1:2474-2793 GCA_964464305.1 uncultured Verrucomicrobiota bacterium | reverse complement strand
CGTAGATGCCCTGCCCGGAGTAGGTCGCCCATGCGGGCCAGTCGTCGGCGAATCGGAACTCGACCGGCTCGCGGGCGATCTTGACGGTGTCGATGCCCGGCTGCTTCGGCACCGTCTGGCAGAAGGCGACGCCCTCGTTGTAGGCGCGGAAGGTGACCCGCAGTGAGCGGCCGGGGGCCCGGGTCTCCTTCAGGTCGATGACCGTCTCGTTGTAGCGGTCGCGGATGACCGCCCGCTCGCCGCACACCGGCTTCCACGTGCCGTCGGCCGCGCGCGCCTTGTGGCCCTTCGCGAGCATCTCCTTGCGGTCGAGGCGCTG
>CAYXFW010000536.1:0-2464 GCA_964464305.1 uncultured Verrucomicrobiota bacterium | reverse complement strand
CCGGAGATCGCAAGGCCCGACACGAGCGGCGCGTCCTCAATCTCGAGGCCGAGGCGCGACTCGACGATCAGCGGGCGGCCTTTCCAGTCGACCCGGTACACGGGTGCGCCCGGTGCGCCGGCGTCTTTCACGTCGAAGGTCACGACGAACGCGCCGTCCGGCGATTTCAGTTCCACCGCGGCGCGCGCGTCCGCCGTGGCGAGCGCCAGACCCGCGGATAGGACAACCGCCGCAGCCGGACGGACTCGGAGAATGCGGGGAATCATGTTCATTGCAGGGTCTCCTCCGGCGGATTTCCGCCCGCCTGGAACCGGATTGTAAGCACGCCATCCGACGCGTCCAGACCGCACACCGCCGTGCCGAGCGTGCCGAATGCGGCGAGGGCCTCGCGCGCTGCGGCGAGCTGTGCGCGCCGGGCCGCGGAACCGTCGCGATCCTCGACCTGGAGCTTGAGCGACCAGACGGACAGCGACAGCCGGAGGGTCCCGCACGTTCGCGCCAGGTCGAACCATGCCCATCCCGCGTTGCCGGCGAGGCCGGGCCGCGCCGCCCACGGCGCCGCGCCGACCGGCGTTCCGGCCGCCGCGGCGGCCGAAAGCGCGCGCAATGTGTCCGCGCTTGCGGCGATCGTAAGCCAGCCGTTGGTCGTCCACCAGGCCGCGCATTCGTTGGGGGGCAGGCCGGCGTACGGACCTGCGCCCGTCCCTTCGATCATCGAGAGCTCGGGGGCGCCGGGGACGGAGGCCCGGATCAGACCCCAGCGGCGTTCCGCGTTCATGCGGTCCAGAACGGGGTCGAGTGCCGCCGGGAACACCGCGGGATCCCGCACGGGCATCGAGACCGTGAGCCCCGGAATGCGCATGCCCATGAAGCGACCGGAAAGGGCATCGCCGTGGAGGCCGATGACCAGCGGGTCGCCCGCGCGCTGCCTTGCCGCGCCCCACATCCATGACAGCCAGGGCCGCCGCCACAGCGGTTGCGCGAGCGCCTCCGCCACACCGGCCGGCACCACGGCCACGCCGGCCGGGTGGGCGCCGAGGACGGCTGCCGCGCCGGAGAGATCGTAGGCGGACGAGGCGGGCACGGGGAGGGGGATCTCCCAGCCCGACAAGATCACCGTTCCGGAGATGGAGGCGGCATCGAAGCGCGTGAGACCGATCTCGATCCGGTCCGGCCCGGGTCCCGTTCCAAGATCCCAGAACGCGGTATCGAAAACGGCAGGCGGGCGAGCGTGCAGGAGTTCGGCCTCCGGATCCCGCGGCGTCATGCCGTCGTAGGCGTCGAGCATCCGCAGAATGTCCGCCGGATGGTCCGACAGGCAGGCCACAATCATGCCCTCCTCGAGGGCGAAGCTCAGGTGCGGCGCGTCCGGGAGGACCCGTCGCCCCGCCAGCCACACGGGCCGGCCACGGTGGTCGCACAGGCGCCGGATCCCGGGCATGGCGCCGACGTTGAGCAGGACCCGCAGCCGCTGGGCGCGCCCGCCGATCCACGAGGCCGCGCCCCATGCCCGGCGCCCGGGACCCACAGGGAACTGTGCGATGAGGACCTCGTCCCCGGCCAGCCGCCGCATCCACGAAGTGAGGGTCTCGTCCGCCCTCACCGCGATCCATTCCTGGCTGGAGATGCCCGCACGGCGGGCCGCCTCGAAGGCGAGCGGATTCGCCGCGATGTCCGCCCAGCGCCCCGCCAGACCGCGGTGCAGACTCACCCAGCGGGCGCCGGCGGGGACCGTCCACGCAAGGCGGTCCGTCCGCCGCGGGACGTGCAGAAACCACACGGCAGATGCCGCGGCAAACGCGGCGAGAAGCGGATAAAAAATCAACCTGCGGGCCGGCCGGCTCATGCGAGGACCGTGCCCCGCAGCGCCGCGATCGACGGCAGTTGGTGGCGTACGAGATACTCCCGGATCCCTGCGACGACCGCCGGCGCCGTGCCGGGCTCGACGAAGTTCGCGGTGCCGACCGCCACCGCCGTCGCGCCGACAATGACGAACTCGATCGCATCCGCCGCGTCCCGGATGCCGCCCATCGCGATCACGGGAATCTTCACCGCCTTCGCGGCCTCCCACACCAGCTTCACGGCCACCGGGTGGATCGCCGGGCCCGTGAGGCCGCCGGTGACGTTGCCGAGCTTCGGGCGGCGCGTCTCGATGTCCACCGCCATCGCGGGAATCGAGTTGATCAGCGAGACGGCGTCCGACCCGCACTCCTCCGCCGCCCACGCGAACGAGGCGATGTCGCTGACGTTCGGGGCGAGCTTGGGGATCACCGGCAGCTTCGTCGACGCGCGGACCAGGTCGACAACGCGCCGGAAGCTGTCGAGGTTCGTGCCGAAGGCCTTGCTGCCTTCCTTGATGTTCGGGCACGAGACGTTGATCTCGAGCGCATGCACGCCCTCCACGGCGTCGAACCGCCGTGCGACGTCGCCGTACTCCTCCAGCGTCCGCCCCCAGATGTTGACG
>CAYXFW010000535.1:0-2793 GCA_964464305.1 uncultured Verrucomicrobiota bacterium | reverse complement strand
CGCCAGAAGTCCTCCGCGTTCATCGTCAGCACCAGCCCCCGGCCGACGCGGCGTGCCGCAAGTAACGGGAGAGTCCCCCTGGAACCGCCCGGCTCGACCGCACCCTCGGCCAGGATGCGGGTAAAGGGTTTCTCGTCCGAAAACCGGCTGGCCACCTGAAGCGGCGGCAGCCGCTCCCAAACCGGATCGCCGGCCCCGGGCAACATGGCTCCGAACAAGCCGCTCGGGCCCGCCGACCGGGCCGGAGCGAATCTCACCGCCGCATTGACTGCGGGCCCCCAGGCCACCGGCTCGAGCGACTCGAGTTCCGGCAGAGTCCCGCTGTAGGGTTTCCCCCGGGTGAAGATCAGGCAGGCGCCCTGCCCGCTCACGAAGCGCCGCAGAAGGGCAATGCGCTCGGGCGTCAGGAAGTACTCGGCGCCTTTCCCGACCAGGACCGCGTCGTACTCGGCCAGGGCTTCCGCGCTGTCCGGAAAGATCGCAGTCGACGACTCCCGGCCTTCGACCAAATCGGTGTCCACCCTGACGAAGCGGTCCGCGGACAGACGGTAGACGGTGGTGACCTCCATGTTGGCCTGCTGCCGCAGGAGCTGAACGAGGAACTTGCTCTCCCAGCTCGGATTGCCTTCGAGCATGAACAGACGCAGCTTGTCGCGCAGAACCGACATGCCAATGCGGACGCGATTGTTCAGCGCCGAGGCCTCGCCTCCGCGTTCGGGCGTCACAATGTCGTAGTCGCTGTAGCCTGCCTCGGTCGGCGTCAGCACGAAGGCGACGGGGACCGACTGCGCGTCGCCGATCTTGACCTCTTGTTCCGCCACCTTTCTTCCGTCCGCCGCCTGTACCGCGACCGTGACGGCTAGCGGCCCCATGCCGTCGTTTCGCAGCGTTGCCGCGATGCGCACCTTCTGTCCCTTGAACGCCACATGCTGCCGCCGGCCGACGCTGACCGAAAGATCCCTGCGCGGCACGTCGCCGCCCAGCGGCACGGCAAACACCGGCGCCTGCTGGGCGCGGCATTCGGCGGCCAGCGGTCCTGCGTCCGCCGCCACCGTCTGCCGGCCGTCGGAGAGAAGAAGAATCCCGGCAAGGCGGCGGCCCGACGACCGTCCACGCTGCAAGAGGCGGTGACCCGCGCCGATCATGTCGGTCGAGCCGCCATCGGCCTTCAAGGCGGCGAGCTCCGCCGGCGCGACCGGCTCGTCCCGGTCGGCGAACGCGACCAGCCGAACGCGGTCCGGCTTGCGCGCGGCGCGAACCGCCTGGTCCGCCAGCCGCATCGCTTCCTTCCAACGGGGCGCGCCGCCGACATCCGCCGTCGCCATGCTGCGGCTCCGGTCGATCAGCACCGCCCATTCGCTCTCCACGCCGATCGTCTCGCGGCGCCACCGGCCGGGGTTCAGCGCCAGGCCGACCAGTCCGGCCACGGCCAGAACCCGTAGTGACGTCAGGAGGATGCGCCGGACCCGACGACAGCGTGCCGCGGTTCGCCAGGAGACCACGCCGGCAATGACGGTCAGCAGCAGCCCGCCCAGGATCGCGTATTCGATCTGGATCAATGGGTTTATGTGCGCTCCGCCCATAGCAGCATCAATCCCTCCAGGAGAACGAGGAGCATTCCGGCCCCCAGCAACCGCGGCCACAGCGGCACGCCCTCGCGCAGATGCTTCACCATCGCGCCGGACTTCACACGAAGCTCCCGGCCGTCCCCGGACGGTGCGACATCCACGGCGCGCAGATCGGACTCGACCGCCGGGAAATTCACGGCCTCGTGCCGGAGAAGGCGGCCTTCCGATTCCCACCGATAAAGACCCGGCTCCGCGATCGGGTCGCTCGTCAGGCCACCCGTCGCGGACGGGGACGCCGCGAGGCCCGGTTCCTGTCCGTCGGGCCCCAGCAACTTGAGGACTCTCCCGTCGGCCGCGAGATCGGCGGGCCATGCCAGTCGCCCGCCCGGCGTCCCCTCGCGCCCCGGATCGCCGCCGCCGGTGCGGCTGGCCAGGATCATCTCGCCCAGCAGGGGCACGAACTCCATCCGTCCCCCGATGTCGCTCTCTCCGCGTCCAAGCGGCAGGTTCCACAGGAACAGCACCCCGCCCCGATTCGAACGGGCCAGGGCGGGAACGCCGTCCTCGTACGCCATCAGCACCGTGGCCGGCGGCACGGCCAGGGGCGACAGGTCGAGGCGGGCGTACACGGCGCCGGCCGCGGGGTTCCCGTACTCGCCGCCGCTGAAGATGCGGAACACGGGATCGCCCTCGGCGGCCAGCCGCAGCGAGTGCGGCTTCGTCCCCGCGCGCCACAACGGCGCCGGCTGCGGGGCGGCCCCGAACGCCTCGGACAGGACCGCCGCGTCGAGATTCGTGCCGGGATACCAGATCACCGTGCTTCCTGCGCCAAGCGTTCCTCGCAACGTTCTCAGCGCGTCGCCGCCGTCCCCGGCCAGCAGCACGGCATCGAAGGCGGACGTCGCGGCAAGATCCGCCGCCGCCAGTTGCTCCACGCGCGCCCAGCCGACCGCCTCCAGAGCGCGACGCCAGACCTCGGCGGTGGCGGGCTCGCGGGCCAGTAGACCCACCCTCAGCGTGTCGCGCACTTCCGGCACGGCCCACCGGGTGTCGTCGCCGGGATAGCGGTCCTCGTTCAGCTGCGCCGTCACAGGGTACGATCCGGCGCGCGCAAACCGATGCTGGAAGATGGCCACCGCGCGACCCCAGGCCGGTGCCGTCACCTCCTTCGATTCCCGGTGTTCCTCGACACTCAGGAACACCGTTCTCCGCTCCGGTTTGGGCG
>CAYXFW010000534.1:0-2795 GCA_964464305.1 uncultured Verrucomicrobiota bacterium | reverse complement strand
CCTACGACTACGCGCACCCGATCGAGGATGCGATCGAGGGCGTCACCCATTCGCTCTGCACGCTCGAGTTCGAAGTCCACCGCCCGCTGTACGACTGGGTCGTCGAAACCCTCGGCTTCGACCCGCTCCCCAGCCAGACCGAATTTGCGCGGCTGAACCTCACCTACACCGTCATGAGCAAGCGAAAGCTGCTCGAACTCGTACAGGGCGGCCAGGTGGCCGGATGGGACGACCCGCGCATGCCGACGCTGTGCGGCATGCGGCGGCGGGGCTACCCGCCCGGGGCGATCCGGGCGTTTTGTGATCTCGTCGGCGTGACAAAGTACGAGAGCCTGACCGATGTCGCGCTGCTCGAGCATTGCGTGCGCGACGCGCTGAACCTGACCGCGACACGGCGCATGGCGGTGCTCGACCCGCTGAAGGTCGTCATCGACAACCTGCCGCCCGACGCGCCGGTATCGTTCGACATCCCGAACAATCCCGAGGACCCCGCCGCCGGCACGCGCGCCGTGCCGTTCGGGCGGATGATCCTGATCGAGCGCGAGGACTTCATGGAGGATCCCCCGAAGGATTTCTTCCGCCTCGCGCCCGGCCGCGCGATCCGCCTGCGCGGCGCCGGATTCCTCACCTGCACGGAGGTCGTCAAGGACGCCTCCGGCCGGATTGTCGAACTGCACGGCACGTGGCAGCCGATGGCCGAGAAGGTGAAGGTCAAGAGCACGATTCACTGGGTCTCGGAAGCCGACGCACGCAAGGTCGAGGTCCGCCTCTACGACCGGCTCTTCCGCGTCGAAGACCTTTCCGCGACGCCGGAGGATGCCGATTACCGCGACTTCCTCAATCCCGACTCGCTGAAGACCGCGACGGCCTGGGCCGAACCCGCGACCGCGGACACACAACCCGGCGCGGCCCTCCAATTCGAACGCGTCGGCTACTTCTGCGCGGACGAGAAGGATTCGAAACCCGGCGCGCTGGTCTTTAACCGCACCGTGACGCTGAAGGACGCCTACGCCCGGGCCCAGGCCCGCCGCTGACGGAGGATTTCTTCGTCCTTGTCAGAAAGCCTCCGACGTGGCATTATGCCGCGCTTTTCTTGCCATCATGGTCCGGAGCGCAGGCGCCCGGGTGCGGCGGGAGCGGGAGTCATTCATGTATACGGCATCCGATTTGCGCAAGGGCTTGAAGATCGAACTCGACGGCTATCCGTATGAGGTCACGGAGTACAACTTCGTCAAGCCCGGCAAGGGCCAGGCGATGTACAAGTGCCGTATCAAGAACCTGTTGACGCAGACCACGCAGGACCGGACCTTCCGCGAGGTGGATTCGATCGGCAAGCCGGACCTCGAACAGCGCAATGTGCGTTTCTCGTATGAGGACGGGCAGCACTATGTTTTCACAGACCCAAAGACCTACGAGGAGTTCTCCCTCAATGCCAAGGACCTCGGCGAGGCGCGCTATTTCCTGACGGACGACATCGAGGTGAGCCTGCTGTTTCATAACGGCGCCGTGATCGGCGTCGAGTTCGTGAAGCCGTTCGTGGAGAAGCAGGTTGTGGAAACGGAGCCCGGGGTCCGCGGCGACACGGCAACCAACGTGACCAAGCCGGCCAAGATCGATTCCGGCCACGAAATCCGCGTTCCGCTCTTCATCAACCAGGGCGACTGGGTCCGGATCGATACGCGCACCGGGGAGTACGCCGAGCGCGTCGCGCGGCGGTAGTCGGCTCCCGCAGTAAGAGCGCGGGACGGAGGCGACGGCATGCAGACGAACGTCCATGTCTTCTGGCTCTGTTTCGTCCCCATGTTTGCGGCGATGAACCCCATTTCCATCGTCCCGACGTTCAACGCCCTGACGGACGGCCTCCCGTCGGAAAAGGTCCGCAGGGTCATCTTCCAGTCCCTGGTCACCGCCACCGCTGTCGCCTTCGCATTCCTGATCGCCGGGCGCGCCATGTTCCGCATGCTGGGGGTTTCGGTCGCGGACTTCATGGTCGCGGGTGGCGCGCTGCTTTTCGTCATCTCGCTGCGCGGGCTGCTGGGCAGCGAACGGTACGGGGAACTGAGCGGCGACGACAGCCTCGGCGCGGTGCCGATCGGCATGCCGCTGATCGTGGGCCCCGCCACGCTGACGACGTCGATCCTGCTTCTCGACCAGCACGGCGCACTGCCGACGGCCCTCGCAATGATCTCGAACCTCGGATTGACCGCGGTCACGCTGTTCGGCGCATCGCGCATCCAGCGCGTGCTCGGCCGGTCGGGCTCGAAGGCGCTCGCCAAGATCGCCGAACTGTTGCTGGCCGCCATCGCAGTGATGATCGTCCGTCGCGGGATCGCACAGTTTCTTGCGGTCCCGTCGCCATGACCGCGCGGCCGCCGGGTCCCGGACCGGGGCCCGCCCATCCCCTCGCCCTTCGCAGCCGGCTTCTGGCGGCGATCCGCGGCTTCTTCACCGGCCGCGGGTTCGTCGAGATCGAAACGCCGGTCCGGATCGCCGCGCCGGCGCTCGAGACCCATATCGACGCCGAGCCGTCCGGAAGTCGCTGGCTGCGCACCTCGCCCGAACTGCACATGAAGCGGCTTCTGGCGGACGGCTGGCCGCGCCTCTTCCAGATGGGCCCCTGCTTCCGCCGCGGCGAGCGCGGCGCACTGCACCACCCGGAATACACGATGCTGGAATGGTATCGCGCACCCGGCGACTACGCCGCCATTCTCGACGACGCGCGGGCGCTGCTGCCGGAAGCCGCGCGGGCCGCGGCCGGCTCGCCCACGGCGCGACGATCCGGCACCGACATCGCG
>CAYXFW010000533.1:0-2800 GCA_964464305.1 uncultured Verrucomicrobiota bacterium | reverse complement strand
GTCCCACGCACCGCCGTTGATGCGCACGCGCCGCGTCAGTGGACCGAAGGCATCGTCCAACCTGAACTCCGCCACGAACTGCGTGCCCGTCACCCACGCCCGCCCGCCTGCGTCGCGGAGTTCCACGGACTCGATCCGCGGAGGAACCCGGTCGAGCACAATGCTGCGCGCGACCGCTGCGGAGGGATGGCCGGCTCCGTCGACCACGCCGGCCTGGAACGAGTACACGCCATCCACCCATGCCTCGGTCACCCCGCCCGTGGCCGTCATGGGCGTCGCAGGGACGGTGACCGCGACGGCGTCCGTACCGCCGCCAAAAGGTCCGTAGTCCCGGCCGATGACGAGTTCCTGCACATGAACCGCGCACGACGTGACGCTGCGGTCGTCGGTCACGGCGAAGTGCAAGGTCACGGTCGGGCTCCGCGTGTACGCTTGCGTATCGTTGATCCAGAATCCCAGCGCCGGGGCAAACGTGTCCGAGGGGGTCGACGCCGTCGCCGCCGCCCCTGTCAGGCCGGACCGGTCGACCGCGCGGACCATGATCTCGCCAAAGGGACTGAAGTAGGGAAGCTCCAGCGTCGGTTGCCAGTTCGTCACGCTCCAGTGCAGCCCGCCGTCGATCGACCACTCGATGTGATCCACGCCGGCGTCGCCGTCCCAAGCGGCCAGGGAGATCCGCAGCACCCCCGCCACCGGGTCGACCGCCGTCACGACCAGGCCGGTGACCACCGGCGGCTGGGTGTCGATCCAGATCGAGTCGTAGTAGACCCCGTTGAGCGCATTGGAATAGGCGTTCTCATACTGCACGGCAACCATGCGTTCGCCGGCTCCGGGGAAGTCCGCGGCGAAAAGACCGTTGGATGGGCCCACGTACGTCCGCCACGGTTCGGTATCGCAGGTTCCGTCGGTCGCATGCCGGATCCGCCCCCGCCGGTCGTCGCTCAACCGGAAGGCGAGGGTCCGGCAGCCGAACCCCGGTTCCGGCGGAGCCGCCTGCCAGCCGAGACCCGGAACGAAGTCGGATCGAAGAAGATGGTTGCCGTATTCGCTGTAGCCCGATCCAACCCGGTAGAAATCCTGAGTCGAATCGCCGTCCTTGTAGTACAGCAGATAAGCCGTCGAGCCGGGCAGGACCACCGCATTCGGGAATTGCGGCTCCCAAATGCCGTCCCCTGGAACGTCCGCCGCCGCGAGCGTCACGTGCGCCAGCGGGCTGGGTCCCCCGGTTGGATCGGACGCGCCGAGCGAACTCACGAGCTTCAGGTGCAGAAGTCCCGGGGTCCCGACGGCCTGGACATGTACCCGTATGACGGAAACCGTGATGGATCCCGCCGGGGCCATCGCCTGCGCCCGGTGAAGATTCGTCGCATGGGAGCCGATATCCAGTTGAACGCCGTAGGACGGCTCCTCGTACGCGATCGCCGGGGACGGTGCGACGATCCGCACGTCGACCGGAACGTGGGTCGACCCGAAGAAGTCGGTTCCGCCGGCCAGTTGCACCCGGCCCGAAGTGTCGACGTTGATCGCATCCGAGGCGCAGATGAAGTTGCCGGCGGCGTCGGTCACCCTCGCCGTCACCGTCACCGTACCGGCAAACATGTCGCCGGCCAGCCGCCAACGCCGGACGACGCCGTTCGTTCCGCTGAAGACGGCGGGCGAGGACCAGGTGGTTCCGTCGTTCGACAGCTCGACCGACCACGTCAGCGGTTCGGGCCGGGACAGCTGCACGCTCACATCGGCGCACCCGTCGCCGGTCGATGCCGCACCGGAGGCGATCGAAACCGTGCAGGTCGGCGCCACGGTGTCGCGGACGAAGGGTACGCGGCCGGTCGTGACGAGCCCCGCCGCATCCCTTGCCAGGATCGACAGAACATAGGCGCCGTCCGGCAGCGCGGAGAGGTTCCACGACGAGGCCACGTAGTCCGCGCGGTTGCTCGGCGTCACGTAGTCGGTCCATGCCGCGCCTTGCAGCAGCGCGCCGGCCAGCGACCGGATCTCCCAGCACCATTGGCGCGTGTCCTTGTAGTCCCCGTCGGTGCTCCGGCACTGCAGGACCAGGGTGGACACGCATGCGCCGTCCCGTGGCGGAGCCAGGACATCCAGCATCGGCGGCCGCGCATCCGGCACCAGGGTCACGAAGGGGCCGCTGATACTGTTGGACGTTCCGAAGTCGTAGTACGACGGAATCCAGGTATTCGTCTGCCACGTGTCCACCACGCCCGGATCGAAAAGGATACGCTTCGATTCGTATCCGTCATGGTGAAGGGTGCAGACCATCGAACCCCGGGGCGGAACGCGCACAAACCGGAACACGCCGTTCGACCCGCCGACAACCTCCTGAAGCGGTGGATCGCCGTACACGGCGCGCACCCCGGTAACACGGACGTGGCCTGGATCCTCCGCGATGCCCATCACGTTCTGAAACTGCAGCATGTAGGTGCCGGAGCCCCCATAGAGATCGGTGGACTCCCCCGCCGCATGCACGAATGCGATGCTCTTCGACACATAGTCCAGCCCGTCCGGCACGCCGTTGCTGGGAACGAGGTATTCCACCTGATAATCGCCCGCAGGCACCCGTTCGAAGCGGAAGGTGCCGCGCTCGCCGCCGGCGGCAAGGCTCGACGTCGCCCACGCGGAGTAGCCCGCTCCATGCAGCCATACGTGAAGCCCCGCGATACCCGCCGTCTCCGTGTCCGGATTCGGGTGGCACTTGCCCGTGATCGTGCCCCGCGGCGGCCGCGCGTACACCGGCACGACAACCGCTGTGTTGTTGTTCACGTTGGCATCGCCGAGGCCGTAT
>CAYXFW010000532.1:0-2802 GCA_964464305.1 uncultured Verrucomicrobiota bacterium | reverse complement strand
CGAGGGTCATTTCCGTGGTGGGCCAGTACTTCTCAGACTTCCGCCACCCCCGGACCTACGTGCCGTACGGCGGCCTTCTGAAGGCCAAGGCCACCTGGACGAAACCCGAGGATATCCGCGCACGAAAGCCCCATCCCTGGGGCTACGGCTCGCACATCGAGGATACCGTGCTCCACGCGGGGCACCTGCTCGGCGCCCTCCTCGCGGCCCATGAGGCGAAACCCGACCCCTACCTGCAAGAGTCTGCGCGCCAAATGTACTCCGCGCTGCGCTTCATCTATTCGAAAACCCCGGTGCCCGGCCTGGTGCCGCGCGGGCCCCATCCGGATGACGAGACGGCGGTCTACGACGACTCGTCGATGGACCAGCACACCACGTTCATCATCAGCCTGGCGCTCTACGCCAACAGCGCCCTCGCCTCCGCCGAAGACAAGGCGTGGGTGGCGAAGGTCCTCGACGAGGTCGGAGCCAGGCTGGAGTCAAACGGCTGGGGCATCCAGCGCGCCGACGGCGTGACCCAATCCCATGTCGGCTTCCCCTGGCTCGGCATGGTGCACGAGCATGCCTCCATCCTCATGCCCGCCCTGGCCGGGCTTTGGGCGGGCACGAAAAATCCCCATTGGCACGAGGCCTATGAGCGCTTCGGCAGCGAGCAGGACAGCAAGCGCTGGAAGCTCCTCGCGCCCGGCGAGCACGTGAAGATCAATGCGCACCCCATCTACGCCAACCAGAACTGCTTCCGGATCGAGGCCCACTATCGATTCGAGGCGGACCCCGCCCAGGATGCGTTCAGGTCGGCTGCAGGCCCGGCGCGCCGTGAGATTCTGAAAGCGCTCCTCGCGCGCGTCACGCGAATCCAGCTCACGCGGGAATACCCCAACGCCTTCCTCACCAAGCTGCTCCCTATCGACTGGAAGCGCCTGGCGTCGGAATGCGGCTGGGGCGGGGAAACGCTGGCGGGCTGCGAGGCGGCCTGGAAGGCGTTCCGCCCGGGCTTCTTCGACCTTCCCGATTCGCGTCTGCGCGACGCGGCGCAGCTGGCCCACGTGCGCTTTCCCCTCGGCGGAGTGCACATGGCGCTCCTGTCGCAGGACCCCGAGCTCATCGGGCACCAGGGGCCCATGGCCTGGGATATGCTCGAAAAGGTCGACCTCGCACGCATCGAGAGCGGCGAGACCCGTTACCTCTTTGCCGTGGTGGCGCTGCTGCTCTACGCCGAGCGCCACACGTCGCGCTGAGAGCCACCGGTGCGCGTGCGACCACTCGGCGGGTGAACGGCCCACGTCTGGATCAGGGCAGCAGCTTGATCCGGTAGATCCGATGGGTCGACGTCAGGCCGTCCGTTTTCGAGGCGGTGTGGCCGCCAGCCAGGACATCGCCGGCGAGGTCGTTCCAGTTGGTGGCGAGCAGGTCGGCCGAAATCGGCTCGCGAATCAGGGGCCCGGCGGGGCCGGCGCAAGAAATGTCGCCGGCAACATCGACCGTACCATCCCGACGATTCGCGTCTCCAGCGTCGGCACCAGGCGCTCGGGATGGCCGTGGGTGACGGTCGCGCTCAGCGAGTTGTTCGCCTCGTAGCCGCCTTCGCCGATGAGACGGTCGGAGGCGATGTAGACCGACACCTCATCGCAATACGCGTTGAGCCACAACCGCCCCGGGTCGAACTCCCGCTTCAGCCGCAGCGCATAATCCACCACCACTTCATTGGAAAGGAAGACCATCGCCAGGTCGTCCCCGAAGGTCCATGCGGCGATCCCGTAGCGCCGCGGGGGCGGCGGCTTGCCGCTCTCCAGCATCTTCAGGGTCCGTTCGGCGGAGAAGGTCGTTGCGGCATACGCCTTGAGTTCCTCGGCCTGCGGCAGCGGTTCATACGGGACCTCCAGCGTCTTCCTGCAGGCGATCAAGCGCGGATCGATGGGCTTGAACGGCCCCGACGCCAGCAATCGCTCCACCTCGCCGGCCACTTCCCGGCCATGCGCCTGGCACAACTCGACCGTACCGTGCGGGTGCGGATCGGCATCCGCGCCGCAGCCAAGGGCGATCATGACGATCGCGCCGGGATGGTCGGCCTCGATGCACTCCCGGGCACAGCCCGCCCAGTCGCCATGGATCTGCCTGAAGTTCGGCCGCAGCGTCGTGTCGTGGCAGGCGTAGTTGACGAAGAGGGCCATGAGCTTCCCCCCGGCATCCGTCGCGCGCAGGAGAGGCAGTGCGCGATCGGCCGGGGCGTCCGGCACGGCGCCGAAGCGGCTCCATTTTCCATCCTTCAGCACCCGGCGATTGACCGCGAAGCCGACCGACCCGCTCGTCCAATCCAGCCGGCCGGGGCGGCGGTTCTCCAGGGCCATCCGCACGACGGCTTCGAGCTTGTCGGTGAGCTGCCCGGCGTACCGGACCATGCGCTCGCGCTGCCCGACTTCGAAGGAATCCATCCCCGCCAGGTCGGGGCCGGAATGGATATGGGTGTTGCAGAGCACGAACCGCTCGGGCTTGACGCTTCCTTTCGTCTGCAACCGGCTCAAGATCTCCTCGCGAATCCGGACCGGCACCGCGCCGCTTTCGACGAAGAGCAGAACGGCCGGACCTTCGCCGCCATCCCCGCCGATCGCCAGAGCCGATGCCTTCAGCCGCTGCGCCACGCCCTCGGATTCGGTCTTCCGCGAGCCATAGCCGTACATGCGCACGGGCGTGTCGGGCGTGATGTCCACCTGGGCCGCGCCGAGGGCCGCCATCGGCCGCTCCTCCGCCGCGGGTGCTGTCGCGGAGATCGCGGTCACCAGGGCGATGCCCCCGAGCCGCCGA
>CAYXFW010000531.1:0-2805 GCA_964464305.1 uncultured Verrucomicrobiota bacterium | reverse complement strand
CTGGGGCCCCAAAGATTTGCACCTCTGTTGGTCGCCGTGTATGGAACCGAGCGATGGGCTGTGGACTACTACAATTCAGACAAACTCGCTGCAGAGATCATGATCGATCCTCCGCTCTCAAACGCCATGGCCCTCGCGATCTCACGCCGTCACGACAGCCCCCATCTTCGGGAAGTATGGTCCCTGGTTCAGCGCAGGTCCGGCACTTCCCGATCGCAGTAGCGGTTCCCGTGGCCGCAAGATTGTCCCCCGGTGCGAGGAATTGAGGCTCGGTAAAGAGTCCGTGGCGGTATTCGCTTGGCGGCACCGGGTGCGAGGGGTAGCGTAAGCGGTGTGGACTGTCTACCTGTCACCATGATGGCGAAAACGGCGACAAGATCACAATATTCTCGTCGTCGCGGAGTGACGGTACTCCTGCTGTCCTGCGTCGTCGCTTGGGTGATCGCATCCTGCCACCACTCAAGCGCCGTGTCGAAGTTGGGCAGAGCAAATCTGAAGCTGCTTCAGTCCCAGTGCGTGCAGATGATATTGACTTACCGCCCCCCCCGAGTCCCCCTCTGTCGGGGGCGATTACGAAGTGCTTCCCGATGAGATCCGAAAGATCACCGACGATGTGATCGTTTGCAACGACCCGGTCTTTTATGCCGATGATCCGCACGCCGCACTTGTGATTCGCGGGGGTACCATTCGCATCGGAGACGTTCGTTTTGTGCCATCCGACTGGAGAGATCGCCGATGGAGAAAGTACGCGCCAGGCATTTGGATTGAGAAGCGCGGCAGATAGCTTGGTCTCGCGTTACAGGAATTGGTGCCCGGCGAATCCGGTCGGCGAATTCGGTCTTGCTGGTCGTAATCGTAATCTTGATCGTAATCGTAATCATAATCGGCACGGAGGATTACGATTAGGATTACGATTAGGATTAGGGAGAGGCTGGGGACATGGAATTGGTGCCAGGCAAAAAAGTCCGTGGCGGGCTTGTGGCCAGCCCGGCTGGAGTCAGGCGGGGTGGGGCGTGGACTGTTTGCCTGTCACCGTGATACGGCATGAGGGCTGTGGGCTGTAGGCCGAAGGCTGTGGGTTGAGGAGGGGACTCATCCCTGTCCGCGCCTTGCCGAGTGCCCTCGAT
This sequence comes from uncultured Verrucomicrobiota bacterium, assembly GCA_964464305.1. Taxonomy (GTDB): domain Bacteria; phylum Verrucomicrobiota; class Kiritimatiellia; order PWTM01; family PWTM01; genus VGWF01. The sequence goes on along the minus strand of CAYXFW010000531.1, from coordinate 1,678 downwards.
GTCGGGTGCGGGCTTCCATCGGCGTCGGGGTCGGAATCGGGATCGATTCCCAGGTCTTCCAAGGGTTGGATGTGCAGCCGGTACCGTCGTCCAACCCTTGGACAGTTCTGTCTCGCTGACGCCGGTCTTCGCAGATGGCGAACAGCAGAATATCGAGTGCTGAACCGCAGAATCACGAAGTGAGGCCGTCGGGCTTCGAGGACGCAGGGGCTGAGTGGTTGTGACAGATGCGGCGGCGCTGGATCTTCGCCGCCAAGGGGATGAGGCGGGGCTCGGGGCCGGGGGATGTCGTTCTTCGCCGGTCGCCGTTTGCGAACCGTGTAAGGCGTGGTAGGTTCACCACATCGACAGGGGCGCGGCCATCCGAAGGGGTGGTCGCTGAGATTCCGGAAGGAAGACCCTTGGAACCTGAAGCGGTTCGTACCGCCGTAGGAAGTCGGCGTTCTCTGTCCGTGAATCGCCGGCCCGCGTGATGCGGGCCGTTCGTTTTCCGAGGGGTTTCGCCGGTCTCCCGGCGTGGGAAGGAAAACGAAGGCATGAGCGATGCGGTATCTTCAGTCGCGATCGACTGGACGCAGCTCCTCGGCTCCACGCCGCTGGAAGTTGTCGCCACGCTCTGCGCTGTGGTCGGGGTCTTCCTGATCGCGCGACAGAACATCCTCGGCTGGCCGCTGGGCATCGTGTGGGCGGGGATCTCCACCGGTCTCGCGTTCGGGCGGTGGCATCTGGTGTCCGACGGCATCCTGTACGCCGCGTACATCCCCATCCAGGCCTACTGCTGGTGGCTCTGGGCACGGCGGGGGGCGGCCGGCGCGGATGCGCCGTTCACGCCGTCGTGGCTCTCGAAACCGGCACAGTTCGGGCTGGCCTTCGCCGCCGCGGCGAGCATCGGCCTCTGGGGCCTTGGCGTGACATGGCTTGCGGCGCACGTGAGCTGGATCCCGGAGCCCTCGCTGCTCTGGCGGGATTCGACCACCACCGTGCTGAATTTCTACGCGCAGTTCCTTCAGGCGCGCAAGCGCATGGAAAACTGGGTCGGCTGGCTGATCGTCAACCTGCTGAGCATCCATATCTACTGGGTGAAGGATTCGCCGATCTACGCGATCCAGTACGCGTTCTTCCTGATTCTCGGCATCTACGGATGGGTCCAGTGGCACCGTTCGATGAAACGGGCCGCCGCGGCCGGGGACACCGTCCGCAAACCGGCCGCCGGCCCCGCGCGGCTAACCGGGGTTGCCCTGGTCGCAGTGCTCGCGTGCGCCGTACCGGTCGTCGCGGAGGATGGCGCGATGCCGACGTCGGCGCCGGCGGCGGACGCACGCGGCGGCCCGACGGTCGAGCCTGAGCTCGAGCCGGCGGAGGCCGCGCCCGCGGGAGGCGCGGCCCTGACCCTGGGCTACGACAGCCGCTACATTCTCTACGGGTACCGGCTGAGCCGCCACCTGTACCACGCGGACGTGGCCCTGTACCGCGGGATCGGCGACCGGGTGTCCCTGTGGGCGGGGGCATGGTACGGGTATCTGACCGATGGCACGTACAACGAGGTCGATGTCTACGCCGGCGTGGATGTATCGCTCGGCGGCGGGTTCAGCGTCGGCGCCGGCTACTCGCTTTTCAACTATCTCGAGGTGCCGTTCCCGACCAGCGATCGCGCGAGCGAGATCGCGGTGCAGGCGGT
>CAYXFW010000530.1:490-2810 GCA_964464305.1 uncultured Verrucomicrobiota bacterium | reverse complement strand
GACGAGCGCGAGGCCGCCGAGCCCGTAGCCGTAGGCCTGCGTGAACAGATGGTGCGCGACGCTCGTCACCTTCGCGATGTCTCCCGGGAAGCCCAGCAGTTGGAACACGGCCGCCCACGCCCCCTCGTAGGCGCCGAAGCCGGCGATGCCGGAGACCGGCAGGCTGGCCGCCAGTTCCGAGGCGCACAGGCCCAGGAAGACGCGGGGCGCGTCGAGCTGCGCCCAAGTGTATCCGCGCGGCGCCAGCAGGGCGAACAGGAAGACGTAGAGCGAGGCGTACTTCGCGATGCGCAACAGCATCGAGAGCGCCAGCACGCGACCGTAGAGTCCGGCCGATTGCACGCGGCGGATCTCGCCGGCGATGGCGTCGAGCGTCTCCATGACCCGGCGCTGCAGCGTCCAGCCCGCCGGCATCAGCCGCTCCGTCAGGCGCGCACCCAGCCGGAAGCCCCAGGGCATCAGGGCGACGATGCCCCCGGCGATCGCGAGCAGTACGAGGCCGCCGAGCAGCAGCCCGCCGGTGGAGAACGAGCCCGCGGCGCCCGCGCGCCATGCGGCCAGCGCGATCAGCGGGGCCAGGGCGAGGATCTCGAAGATGAACGTGAGCGAGAAGCAGGAGGCGGCGGCGGGGAAGGGGACGCCGAGGCGCGTGGTAAAGAAATAGATGTCGATCAGCGTCCCCAGCCGCGCCGGCAGCAGGTCCGAGAAGGCGTTGCGCACGAGCACCATCAGGAACAGCGGGAAAGGCGGGGGATCGTAACCGGACAGGCGCAGGAGCAGGCGGTAGCGCCAGAGGCGGAAGAGGCTGGCCGCCAGCGAGAGCACGACGAACATGCCGACGGCCCGCAGGTCGAGGTTCCGGAGGAGGTCGAGCACGTCGCCCGGCCGGACGTGCCGGAACAGGTAGCCGAAGATCGCCGCCGTCAGGGCGACGTTCGCCAGCACCAGGATGATGCGGCGCCAGGATCGCGCCGTTCCGCCTGTCCGTTCCTCCGTCATTGCCTTCTTTCCGCGGGACCGATAGCATCCCGCCGCATGAATTCTCAACCCGCAGAGGGCTCGATCCGTACGGTCACGCTGCTGGGCTCGTCATCCGGCCGGAACGCCGGCGACGCCGCCCTTATGGCCGCCATTCAGGCATCCGTCAACCGTTCCTTGGGGCGCACACTCCGGTTCGAGATCCCGACGATTTGTCCGTCGTACATTCGAAACAACTATCCCGCCGGCGCCGTGCCGGTCGGGATGCTGCCGTGGAACCTGTCGGTCAAGATGCTCGGCCTGCCCACTTGGCGCTCGGTCGTCCGGGCGGATCTCTCGCTCATCTTCGATGCGATTCTGTTCGACCGCGCCCTTTATAATCCGCTCTTCAATTTCCTGTCGACCCTGCGCCTGCTGCTGCCCGCGGCGAAGCGCCGGGGGCGCCGCATGGCCTGCTACAACGTCGGCACGGGGCCGGTGACCACGCCGGCCGGCCGCCGGATGCTGCGCGAGCTGATGGAGGTCATGGACTTCATCACCGTGCGCGACTCCGACTCACGCGACCTGCTGCTCGAGATCGGCGTGAAGAACCCGCGGCTGCTCGTCACGGCCGACGCCGCCATCAACGCCCCGGCCTGCGACGACGCCCGGGCCGATGCGATCCTCCGCGCGGCCGGGGCGGATCCCGCGGTCGGCGAGCCGCTGCTGGCGGTCAACATCAACCACTACCTCGACTCGTGGGCCGGCACCGGGCGCGAGCCGCTGACGCGCGACCGCTTCCTTGGCGTCTACGCGGAGGCCCTCGACCGGATCGGCGCCGACACCGGCGCGCGCATGGTCTTCGTCTGCACCCAGCACGCCGACGTGCCGATCACGCGCGAACTGATGGGCCGGCTGAAGAAGGTCCGTCCGGCCGGGCTCGTCACGAACGTCGAATACAACCACGTTGAGGTCAAAGGCGTGTTGCGCCGTGTCGACCTGCTCTTCGGCATGCGTCTCCACGCGATGATCCTGGGCTCCTCCGAGGGCACGCCGATCTGCGGAATGGCCTACCAGCCCAAGGTGCACCACTACTACGGCCGTATCGGGCTCCGCGAGCGCAGCCTGGGCTTCGAGGACTTCTCGGTCGACGCCGTCGCCGCCCATGTGACCCGGGCTTGGAACGACCGCGCCCAGCTTCGCGCGCACCTCGCCGCGGTGATGCCGGAGCTCAAGCGCGACGCCCACACGCCGGCCGCCCTCGTCCTGGCCCTCGACCGCGGCGAGGATCTCGATGCCGCCATCGCGCGCCTGCGGCCGTGAGTTCCTCCGCAGACGATCCGCAACGAGGCGTTCCGCCTGG
>CAYXFW010000530.1:0-480 GCA_964464305.1 uncultured Verrucomicrobiota bacterium | reverse complement strand
CTCTGTTCCTCGCCTCTCCCTTCTTTGCGCCCTCTGCGTCTCCGTGTGAATCCCTCCGTCCACCTTCCGCTCCCCTTTGCGATCTTCGCGTCTTCATGTAGGTCCTCTTCGCCCCTTGCCGGCTCTCCGAATCCGCTTGCGAAAGGCCTTCGGTCTGGGTAGGCTTTTTCCTTGGTCGGTGTTCGAGCGGTCCCCCTGCGCGACGCCGTCCATTCTGTGTTCGCTGCTCGGGTGGTGGAATGGCAGACACGCATGTTTGAGGTGCATGTGCCGCAAGGCGTGGGGGTTCGACTCCCCCCCCGAGCACCAATGGTCCCCGGTTCCGGCGTGGCGGTCGAGATGCGCGTTTCGGAACGGGCGCGGAGGTGGAGGGTTCAGGTGGGGGCGGGCGGTGTGGTGGTAGTCCGGCCGCGCAGGATGTCCGAGCGCGAGGCGCTGCGCTTGCTCGATGCGCATGCCGCGTGGGTCGCTGCCCAGGTG
>CAYXFW010000529.1:0-2811 GCA_964464305.1 uncultured Verrucomicrobiota bacterium | reverse complement strand
CGTCCGCTCCCTCAAGTCCGCCCTCGACCCCGACGGCATCATCGCCCCCGGCCGCTACAATCTCGTGTGACATTTTTCAAGAACCTCACACAGAGGCGCGGAGGACGCAGAGAAGAGAAGAGCGGACAGGATCACATGGGGAGGGCGTGTGGCGGTATGGCCGTATGGCGGTATGGCCGTGTGCCCGTACCGGGGCAGATGATTGCAGGGCCGATCCGATCTCCGACCCCTGACTTCTGACCTCTGACCTCGGACCTCCGACCTCTGCCTTCTGGCTTCTGCCTTCTGGCTTCCCTCGGTCCTCGCCTCTCCACTCTCCGCTCCCTACCTCCCCGGGGCCGTCAGCGGCAGCCGGTCGGGACGGTGGCGCGGGACCATCGAACGGAAGTCGCCCAGGTTGTTGCGCCAGAAGTGCGGCTGGCTGAGATCCACCTCCGCCACGACGACGGAGTCCCACGTCTCGGCCTGCGCGATCGGGGTACCGGCCTGATCGAAGACCGCGGAGATCATCCACGCGTCCTTCGGCGCCATGTAGGTGCTGCTGACCACGTACACGTGGTTCTCGCAGGCGCGCGCCCGCGCCAGCAGGATGTTGCAGCCCCAGACCGGCCACGCGATGACCTCGGCGCCGCGGTTGCAGAGCTCGCGCGCGACCTCGGGGAAGAAGCCGTCGTAGCACACCATCATGCCGACCTTGCCGAATTTCGTGTCGAACACGGGATAGTCGTTCCCGGGCACAACCCCGCCCTCGACCTCGCTGTGCGGCAGGCACATCTTGCGGTACTTCCCGAGAACTCCGCCGTCCGGTCCGATCAGCACGGCCGCGTTGTAGACCGCATCTCCGACCTGCTCGTACAGGCTCACCACGATGTGGAGCTTGTGCTCGCGGGCCAGCTTGCCGAAATAGTCGGTCGTCGGACCCGGGATCGTTTCGGCCGTCTCGTGAGCCTTCTTCTTGAGTCCCACGTAGGGGACGACCTCGCCCAGAACCACGAGATCCGCCTTCTTCGCCGCCGCCTCGGCAAGCAGCGGCGCGTATCCCGTGCAATTCTCCATGGCCGACTTGCCCGACGGCTTGTGGTGGATCGTCGCCAGCCGGACTTTGCGTGGCGCGGGAGGCGGGGTCGCTTCAAAACTCGTGTCGCTCCACGCCGCACGCCCCTTCGGCGCCCACTGCAGGTGCAGTTCGACGACCGCCTGGGTTGCCTTCGAGGGGGCGCGGTAGACGCCCGAGACTTCCGTCCAGCCTTGCGCATCCGTGGCCCTGTCGAGCGGATGCTCCGGCTCCGCCAGCGGCGGCCAGCCCGTCGTATCGTTCTCATGGCCCGGCGGCACATCCGCCCGCACCATCTTGCCCGCGGCATCCTGCCACACGATCCTCACCGGGCCGCTGCGGCGGGGAAGCTCCACACGCTCCATCGCGCGTAGCGACCGGAAGCGGTAGTGCTTCCCGCCCTCCACCGGAAAGGACTTCTGGAGCCAGCCGTGCTGCGCGACCGAGTCGCCCGCGTCGAGGATCATCGCGCCGGTCCCTTTCGCCCCCCCCGTGGGATCGTACGAAGCCCGCGGCCGGATTTCGGCGCGCGGGGCCTCCAGGCTCCACCCCCCGGGAAGCGCGCCCCCCCCCGCCGCCACGACCCCCGCCAGACACACCCCCACCGCCATTCGAAGCTTCATCCCGTATCTCCCCGATTGTGGCCCGGCGTCGGAACCGCCACGGCCTGTCCGTGCAAGCTAGGCCCCTGCGCCCCCACACTCAAGCGATTTCGGGCGTTCCGCTTGCCGCCGACCCGATGAGGACTCACACAGAGGCGCGGAGGGCGCGGAGAGAAGGATGGAGGCCAGAAGCCAGAAGTCGGAAGTCGGAGGTCGGCGTAATGCGCAAAAAATGGCGGCTCTACGAGATCGCGTCTTCCAAGGGTTGGAAGGTCGGCGGGCCCGTCTGCCCGAACCTTGGAAATGCCGGGTCTTCGCGTCGCTTGGGGGGCAGTGGAGGGCCGAGCTATGCGAGGCCGCAACCTTGCATTCGGGAGCATTTGGTTTCGGCTTCGCATAGCTCGGCCCTCCAGATGAACCCGAGAAGGCGGCCCCTCATTCCGATTCCCGCAGACCACCGGAGCCGGGCCGGGCGCTCAAGCGCCGGCGTCTTCGTGGGCGGCGAGGGCGAGGTAGAGTTCCCGGGAGACCCAGGCGTCGGTGGCGGCGTAGCGGATCTGCGCCTCGGTCAGGTCCTCGCGGGCCCAGTTGGACCGCTGGGCGCCCTTGGTGACGCGGATGCCGAGGATGGCGGCGGCCAGGCCGCGGAGGCCGGTCTTCTTGAAGCCGAGCCGGGTGGCGATGGCGGCGAGGTCCACGAACCCGGCGGGGCGGACGTCCCCGAACTCCCCGAGTTTGCGCAGGTCCTGCTGGACCGCGACGCCGGTCTTGATCGCATCGGCGGCGCCGAAGATGGCCCAGATCAGCTCGGGATTGTGAAGGCGCTGGATCTGGACGAGGTAGGCCGCGTCGGCGGTTGCGAACTGCAGGAGCGAGACGGGGAACGACTGGCCGCGCTGGAAGGCGGGCCGCGATTCGGTGTCGAACCCGATCACGCGCTCGCGGTGCAGGGCCTCCATCATCGCCGGCACGGCGGCGTCGTCGGAAACGATATGCACGGGGCCCTCGTATTGCCGGAGCGGCAGCGTGTTGATTTCCTCGGACGACCAGTGGGTGCGCCAGCCATGAACGGTGCGCGGAGGCTCCTCGGGCTCCCCGGCCGGTTGCGAGTCCACGGACGGCGCCGACGGCGCGCGGCGCGGACCGGGATCGCGG
>CAYXFW010000528.1:0-2816 GCA_964464305.1 uncultured Verrucomicrobiota bacterium | reverse complement strand
CCGGTCCCCGCCGGGCCGGTCCCGGTGAAGAGATGGCCGGCTCCCGGCCCCGAGGATTCCGTGCAGCACGCCGCAATCCGGTTCGCGCGACGGAGCGAGACCGCTCCGTACTCTCCCAGGAGCGACCGGGATGGAGACTACTTGGAGCCGGTCGGAGGCGGCGATTCCTTCACGTGGCCAAGGAACTCCGGCAGCTCCACCCCGGCCATCGCGGCGATGTCGTGAAGCGGCGGCACACTGCGGATGAGGCTGGACACGAAGTTGGCCGTCGATCCGCCCTTTTCGCCGCCACTCGCGGAATCCCACACCGTAATCTTGTCGATCTTGATGTTCTTGATCGCCTCGACCTGGCTGGCGACGATGTGCTCGATCTTCTCCGTCATGATCAGGGTCGCGACGGACTTGGCGTCGCCGCCGCAGCTCTTGACGAGCGATGCATATCCGGCGGCCTTGCCCTCCAGGACGAGCCGGATGCCCTTGGCCTCGGCCTCGTACTTCATCAGGATCGCGTCCGCCTGGCCCCGCGCCTCGCGACGGGTCTTCTCGGCCTCCGCCTCGGCGCCGATCTCGATCTTCTGCTTCTCGATCTCCTGGCGGACGACCTCTTCCGCCGTGAGGCGCTGCTGTTCCGCCAGGTACTGGGCCTTCTGAATCTCCACGTCCGCGACCCGGCGGGCCACCTCGCCCTTCTGGTACGCCGCGGCCTGGCGGATCAGCAAGGCGGCATTGGTCTCGGCGATTTCGGCCTTGGCCGTATTCTCCCCGGTCACGGCGGCCGCTTCCTGGGCTTCGACGTAGACGCGCCGGTCGGCCTCGGCCGCCTTCTGGCCCTTCTGGGATGACGCGACGTTTTCGGAGACCTTGATCTCCTTCTCGCGGTTCGCCTGGGCCTGGCCGATGGCGCCGAGTTTGTCCTGCTCGGTCACGTCGATCAGCGCGCGGTTCACGGCCTCCGACGCGGCCTTCTTGCCGATGCTCGCAATGTAGTTCGACTCGTCCGTGATGTCCGTGATGTTGACGTTGATCAGGTAGAGACCGACCTTGTTCAGTTCCGGCTCGACGTTCTTGCGGATCGCGGCCAGGAAGCTCTCGCGGTCCTGGTTGATCTGCTCGATCGTCAGCGAGGCGACGGTCAGGCGAAGCTGGCCGAAGATGATCTCCCGGGCCATGCTTTCGATGTCCGCCCCGTCCAGATGGAGCAGACGCTCCGCGGCGTTGGTCATGATCGTCGGGTCGGTGCTGACGCCGACGGTGAACGTGCTCGGCACGTTGATGCGGATGTTCTGGAGCGAAAGAGCATTCTGCAGCGGAATGGGGATCGTGAGCGGCGTGAGGCTCAGATATGCATAATCCTGGATCAGCGGCCACACGAATACGCCACCGCCGTGGATGCAGTTTGCGGTCTGGCCTTCGCCCACCTTGCCGAAGACGACCAGGATCTTGTCCGACGGGCACCGTTTGAACCGGGCCGCCATGAACAGAATCGTGGATACGATGAGAACGGCGCCTGCTACGATCGCTGCAACCCAGTACATACCGGATCCTCCCTTATTGAATGGAACTCAGATTCTCTCCACGACCATCACGTTCGCGCCCCGCAGCTCGGCAACCCGGACGGCCGTGCCCGTCGAGATCTCCGTGCCGTCGAGGGACACGGCGTCGAAGATGCTCATGTGGTTTTGCACCGTGACCTGGATCTTGCCCGTGCCGCCGGCCGGAACGGTCAGATAGATCTCGCCGGGCTTCCCGACGGCCTTCCGGAGGTCCAGCGTGCCGCTGGACTGCAGCTTTCGCATCGACGAGAAGAGCTTCCCGATCACCCACACCGCGGCCAGCCCCGCAAGCAACCCCGCGACCAGCGCCCCCGGGGCCCCCGCGCCGCTCTGACGGTGCATCGCGAGCCCGACGAGGCCGAACATCATGAAGAAGGCGGTAAGTCCCTGAAACGAGAGCAGCTTGAAGCTGGAGTCCGCGGTTCCCCCGTCCTGCGTGAGCAGGGTTGGATCGTGCGGTCCCACGTCCGCATCCGTGTCGTGCCCCATGAACTGCAGGATGAACTGCACCAGGAAGAGCACGCCGCCCAGCCCGGCACAGGCCACAAAGACGACATCAAGCCCGTTCATAGACCCTCCTCGCGGGATCGAATGCAACCCCGCCGAAATACCGCCCTCGTGGGCGAAACCTACACGGACCGCGGTGGGAAGTCGATACCGTGAAGAAATGCGGTCGTGGAAAAAAGCCCGGGCGTGGCCGGGGATCCGGGGCGGGGTCCGGGGCGCCTTGCGAGGGTGTCGCGCGAGGGTTGATTTCGCGGGTCGGCGGCGCTATATTGATCGTTTTGGGACGGCAAGAATATGAATCTCAAGCGCATCCTAACCGAAGAGACGATCCGGGTCGGGCTGAAGGGCCAGACGAAGCACGAAATCATCGAGGAACTCCTCGATATTCTCGTCGCCGCCGGGCACGTTTGCGACCGCAAGGAAGCGCTTAAAGCCTTGCTGGAGCGCGAGTCCAAGATGTCCACCGCCCTTCAGAACGGCCTTGCGCTTCCCCACGCCAAGACGGAGTCGGTGGAGCGGCTCGTCGCGGCGCTGGCGACCAAGCCGGAGGGGATGGACTTCGCCTCGATCGACAGCCTTCCGACGACCATCTTCGTCATGACCCTTTCGCCGCTCAACCGGGCGGGGCCGCACATCCAGTTTCTTGCCGAGATCGGGAGGCTGGTCGGGGACGAGGCCACGCGGGCCAAGGTTCTGGCTGCCACGACCTCGGACGAGATCGCACGGCTGCTCGACGTCTGATCCGGGGCGGCTCAG
>CAYXFW010000527.1:954-2835 GCA_964464305.1 uncultured Verrucomicrobiota bacterium | reverse complement strand
TCGACTCCGCCACAATGAAAAGCAGGACCATGACGGCGATCATCCCCCCGACGATGGCGAGCAGTCCTTTCACGATGCGTACGAAAGCCCATCCACCGTCCAGCCGCAAGCGGGAATCGCCCGAATCGTGCGCTCGCCCGGAACGCCCCGGGCCGCTATGATGCCTGGATGATTGGACCTCGCGGTGCGGAGTGGACGGTGTCGGAACTGATGGACCTGGCGACGGGGTACTGGCCCGCCGCCGCGCTTTCGGCTGCCGTGGATCTGGGCATCTTCGAGGCGCTTGCGGCCGGCGAACGCTCGGCCGATGCCGTGGCGGCGCGGTGCGGGGCATCGGCCGGACACGTGGCGGACCTGCTCGATGCGCTGGCATCGATCGGACTTCTCCGTCGCGACGGTGCAGGGTTTACCTTCGACCCGGGCGCCGCGCGGTTCCTCGATCCATCCTCGCCCGCCTGCATGATCGACGCCCTGCGGATGAACCTCGACCTGTATCCGCTCTGGGGCCGGCTGGCCGCCACCGTGCGCGACGGGAAGCCTGCCATTCCGCCGGGGGCCCATCTGGGGCAGGATCCAGCCCGTACACGGCGCTTTGTCCTGGCGATGCACGGCCGTGCGCTGGGCATGGCGGCGGAGATGCTGCCGGCGATCGATCCGGGACCCGGCGTCGCGACGCTGCTCGACGTGGGCGCCGGTCCGGGCACGTTCAGCCGGTGGCTCGCCGAGTCGAGGCCTGGGCTGCGGGTCACGCACCTGGATCTGCCGCCGGTCCAGGCGATCGCCCAGGAATTGGGCGCCTCGTCGCCGGCGGCTGCTCGGATCGACTACCGCCCGGGCGACTACCGGGCGGACGGCTACGGCGGCCCGTACGATGCCGTCCTCTACTGCGGCGCCCTGCATCAGGAGAATCCGGCATCGGCCCGCGGGGTGTTCGGACGGATTCGCGACGCGTTGCGTCCGGGCGGCACGGTGCGCGTGGTCGACCTGATGCGCGAACCGGGCCGGGCGGCGCCGGCGTTCGCATGCCTCTTCTCCCTGACGATGCGGCTGACGAGTCCCTTCGGCCGCGTGTTCGACGCGGGGGAAGCCGCGGCGCTGTTGCTGGACGCCGGGTTCGAAGCCCCGGACATCCGCCCCGTGGCGGGCATCCCGTACCACTGCATCACCGCGCGGCGTCCCGCAGACAGGAACCCATGAATCCGGAAGACCCGCACACCGGCGAACGACCGGCGGACGCAGCGACACCCGACGACGCGTCGGCGCCTGCGCCCCTCACGCGGCCGGCGACATCCCCTGCCTCGACTTCGACCTCGACATCGGCCGCCGATTTGTGGTCGGAGGGCGACTTCCGGGGCGAACTCCCGCCGCAACGGCGGAAAGAGTGGCTCCCGGTTCCGGCGTTCCACGGAGTGTATGTCGCCGTGGTGTTTGTCGCGGCGCTCGCGCTCTATCTTTCGACCCTGTGCAGCGGCGTGTTTCCCGGGGAGCCGGCCGTGCTGCTCGCGCTCCACAGCAGCGTCGCTCCGTTGCCCGCGCTGACACATCCGCTGTGGGACGGAGTGGTCCGTCTGCTGGCACACGTGCCCCCGGGGTCGTTGACGATGAAGCTGGGTATCTTCAGCGCAGTGTCCGGGGCGCTGGCGGCCGCGCTGCTTTTCCATCTGCTTGCGTGCATGCGCACGGGCGTCGCATCCGCCGCCGCACGTGTCCGGCACACGGCCGAGGGGACGGAGTGGATTCCCCGTTCGCGGTCGCAGTCGGGCGACTCGCTACTCCGGCATGCGCCCGCGCTGATCGGCACGCTCCTGCTGGCCGGCTGCTTCCCGTTCTGGTTCGTGTCCACCCGTGCCCATACGGATGCGTTCGGGCTGGTGCTGGTGT
>CAYXFW010000527.1:0-944 GCA_964464305.1 uncultured Verrucomicrobiota bacterium | reverse complement strand
CGGACCGCGCGCCGCGGTGCCCTGGCCTCGGCCGCACTGCTGCTCGGGTTGTCGCTGGCCGAGACGCCGGCAGCTCTCCTGCTGGCGCCGGTGATCCTCGTGGGGGCGGTGGGGGCGATGGTCCGACACAGCCACCTGGTCCTGCCCTTCATGGCGGATGCAAAGCGCGGCCATCTGGACATCCGTCTGCCGTTGCTCGGTACGGGGCTCGTGGTCGTGGCGTTCGTCGCGCCGATCCTGGTCCGCGCCGCGTTCCTGCTGGGTGAACCGGCGGCAGCCTGGGCGGACGTGACGAACTACGGGGATGCCCTCCTCGCCGCCGTGCGCGCGATGTGGATGGAGGCCGGGTCGTTGATTCCGCGGCTCGGGTGGATCCTGCTGGGCATCACGATTGGATTCCCCGTGGCCCTGGTGGTGGGGAGCTCCTTGGGGGAGCGGCCGGGGCACCGCGGCCTGCCCATGCTCGCGTATCTCTTCTCGTCGGTCTTTGCGGTCGTGCTGGTGTTCGACCCGCCGTTTGCGCCCTGGCCCCTGTTCGGCATGTCGCCGCTCTACGTCACGCCCTACGTGATTCTCGCGTGCTGGACCGCCGCCGCCGCCGCGGGCGCGCTCCGGTTGATGCTCCGGGACCTGGCGCGAACGGATCTCCCGACCCCGCTGGCGCGGCGCGATCTCACGCCCTGGATGCGTCGCCGGATGGCCTGGGGATACACGGTTGTCATGATCGCCGCCGCCCTGGCCGCGGGGACGCGCCATGCCGCGCAGATCCGCGGATCGGCCCCGGATCTGTTCGACGGATTTGCGGCGGAGGTGCTGGATGAGTCCGCCGGGTGCGAATGGCTGGTCACGGCGTCTCCCTTCGAGCACGTGCTCGCCCTCGCGGCCGCGGAGCGCGGCTCCCCGCTGCGTATGCTCGATGCGCGCATGGGACGTACGCCGGCCTA
>CAYXFW010000526.1:0-2837 GCA_964464305.1 uncultured Verrucomicrobiota bacterium | reverse complement strand
CGTACTTGAGCTTGAATTTGCCGGCGGCGGGAGCGGCGCCCGCACCGGTCGGCGCCTGCGCCCGCGCACCCGTGGCCGCCGCGAGCAGACCCGCCGCGCCGGCGCCCAGAAAGCCCCGGCGATCCATCCCCACAGTCCTGGCAGCCTTGGTTGTTTGATTCATGCGGTCATTGTTGCCGTCGCCGGCCGAAGTTCAAGCGCCAATTCCGCACCCGGAGCCGGGGAGCCCGCACCGGGCGCAGGCGGGCATACGGCCGGCCCCGGGCCACGGCCCGGGGCGCCGGCCTTTCAGGATCGCGAGGCCGTCAGCGCACCAGCTTGGGCAGCATCCGTTCGGCAATGATCGCGGCGGCCTTCTGCAGGGCCGACTTCGCGGCCACCTGTTCCGCGACATCAATGCCGATTTCGGTCTGTCGATCGATGGCCAGGATTCTTCCCGATTCGCGGTCGACCGCCTTGATCTCGACACGTGCCTTGACCATGACGAGATTGCCACGGCGCAGGGCGAGTTCGCTGAATCCCTCCCCTTCGATCGTAACCTCGACCGCGCGCGTATCGGCTGGAGCGTCGAGGACCTCAAAGCCAACCGACTTGGCGAGAAGCGTCATCTCCGTCTCGGCCGCCGGATCGATGGCGGGCCGCCCCACGTGTTGCTCTGCGATGTGAACCGTCACCTTCGGACGCCGCCCCTTGCCCATGCGGGCTTGAAGCGCCGCCGAGCGGTCCTCGGCTTTCACCGCCGGCACCAGGTCCCCGGATCGGGTCGAGACGATCGTGGCGATCTGCGCCGCAAGATCCTTGACCATCGGCGGCAGCGGGTCGCTCGTGCGACCCTGGACCGAGGCCCCGAGTACCCGGCTGGACTCCGTCCCGACAATCTTGGCCACCAAGTGGAGGGTGCGGTCCGCCTCGATGACCGATCCCGTCACAAGGATCTTCGCACCGGTCAACTGGCCGACGTGGGCGGCATTCGCGGGGGAGGCCAGGCCCGAGAGCCCCAGTTCGAACTCCTGCATCGACTTCTCCATCTCCTGTCGCTCCACCAGCATCAGGTCCGGATTGGCCGCCAGTTCGGCAAATAGCAGGTCGGCAACCTTCGTACCGTAATCTTTGGCGCCTGCTCCACGCTCCTGAAACGGAAAGATCGCCGTCGGATAGACTGTCGGTTCCGCGGCGACCGCAACCGCGGCGGCAAACCCCGCGATGCACAAAGCCGCAATTTTCGCCGTCCAGCTCGTCCTCATTTCGTCGCGCCCTCCGTCTGCCCGGATGATTTGCCGGGATCGGAATGCCCGGGCGGCGGTCCGATCGTGTGCTCCATGGCCGCAAGTAGCAGTCTTCGAGTCGCCGGCGTTCGATCCCAATTCGAAATCATCCCGAAGCCGCAGATCGCCAGGGTGGCCCTGCGCCCCTCGCCCCGCAATTCGATCCATGGCCAGCCGGCATCGCCAGCCTCGACCTCAGCGACAACCCGACCCGATGCCCCTCTCAGGATGCAGGAGGAAAGGACGGGAGCTCCCTCCTTTCCCCACGCCGACGCTCCCAGACGCTTGTCCCACTCGCCCGTAATGTCGCGGCCTGCCAGCGCAACCCGGGCCAGTCCGGCCGGCCCCGGACCGCCAACCGGAAGGTCCATCTCGCCGCCCGACGGCGCCAGACACAGCGTCGCCACGCCACCCTCCGCGGAACGCAGAAGCGCCGCGGAAAGAGCGCGATACTCGCGGAACGACAGACCCTCCGCCACGAGAAACAACCCGGGTTTCATGCCCGGAACGGCATCGAGATTGGTCGTTCGTTCGTGCGGAACCCCGACCGACTCCAACGCCCCGGCCGTCTTCCCGTCCGGATCGAACAGCACGATCCTCAGATCGCGGAGCCATGCAGCCCGGGCGGCAAACGGGTTCGCGCCCAGCAGCGGGAAACGGCGCTCGACCGGACGGCCGGCGACGGAGCGGTCGGACCGGATCCGCCAGGCACGGAAGAGGCCGTCGGCAACGGCATCCGTCCGGATGGAGGGGATATCAAGTTCGATCCGGGCACCACGGGGTCCGGCGCCGGCGGCTTCAAGCACCGCCTCGCCCCTGGCCACGACCGCCCCACCGATGGCGAGCTCCCACGCCATGCCGGCTGCCGCATCCGGCGCGACGGTTTCAAACGCCGACAGCGAGACCTTCCTCCCGGCGAAGGGCGCCGTCCAACCGGGATCGATCTGAAGATCCGATGCGAACGCCGTCGCGGCCTGCACGACGCCAAGAACCGCCGCCGCGCAGATACCGCCGACACCGCCGATTGTTCCCTGTGACGCCATGGGATCCGAACGCCTCGATCCAACCGACTCTCCCGTCGCCTATCGTCTGCTTTTTCCGTGGCTATGCAAGAAGTTTTCTGGTTGAAGAGGCAGGGCAAATGTCTACTCTTGCCACGCCCACATGGCCACTCGCAGGAAGAGGCCCGGCAGAGGGAGGACTTGGCGATGAGGACTTCGATGGCGCCCCCCGACCGTCATGTTCGCCCGGGGCGGTCGCGATATCTGTCGCTGGCGTGCGCGCTGGCATGCGTCCTGGCGCTCCCGGCCATGGCGGCGCCGGTCCGTATCGCGATCCTGGCCGAGTCGGGCACAGAGGCCGCCGCGGAACGGTTGACTGCCGCACTGTCGGCCAATCCCGCCGTCGTCCTTCTGGAACGCGCGGACATGGCGCGGATCGCCCGCGAGAAGGGTCTCGCCCTCGGCGGGCTCTCCACGACAGATGCCCGCAAGCTCGGTTCCCTGTTGGGCGCGCAGATTCTGGTCGGAATGGCGTTGGAGCGAGGAGCCGGTCCCGAAGGCGGAAATCCGC
>CAYXFW010000525.1:0-2845 GCA_964464305.1 uncultured Verrucomicrobiota bacterium | reverse complement strand
GGCGCGTACATTGTCTTCTCGTTTATCCCAACGCTTGCTCCGCGACCGGTCGCTCTTCGAAGCCGGACGCGGTTCGGGCCTCGATTCGTAGCGTCCGTCGGTTCATCTCGGAGGAAATGATGTGCCCAGGGTCGGACTGCCGCAAGCGATTTCTTGACGGTTCACGGCAAACAACCAAGAACCAAGAACCAAGGAGTTACGGAGGACGAGGCGCTGCTTAGCCTGCTTCTATGTCCCCATACCTTTGACGGCGTCATCCAGCAGGCCGGGGATCTGGTCCAGCCGGACGACGACGGCATCGGGCTGTACCGCGATGCCGGGCGGCGCATGCATCTTCAGTGAGCGGGCGTCGCCGGCGAAGAGGCAGGTGACGAAGCTTGCGGCGGCGGCGGCGACGACGTCTTTCTCGATATGGTTTCCGACGAAGAGCGTCTCGCCGGGGGCGATCCCGTGCCGTTTGAGGAGCCCGCGGGCCGCCAGGCGGAAGAGGGCGGGGTCGGGTTTTCCGATTCCGGCGCGGTAGGACCACGCGCAGCATCCGTCGTCGAAGCCCAACGCCTTCAGATCGGCGCCGAACAGCGCCTGCAGGATGAGGGGCGTGTAGAACTGCGCGTTGGAGACGATGCCCAGCACGAAGCCGCGTGCGCGCAGACCGGCCAGCGTGTCCGCCGCGCCGGGCATCGGCCAGACCGGGTTTGCCATGCATTCGTGGACCAGGGCGAGGCGTTCCAAGTCCGGTTCCGGGATATCCGTCGACACAAGGCCCTCCGTCCGGCAAAGATCGAGAACGCGGGACCAGACGGCCAGGATATCGATCTCCGGGTGCGGGGAGCCCGCGGCGCGGAGACGGTCTTTCTCCGCGGACACAACCCGTCGAAGCACGAGATCGACGGCCGCCGCCTTGTCCGTCGGGCACGAGGAGAGCCCGCAGGCCTCGAAGGCGGCGCAGACCGCGAGATCCCCGTGCGGGCGACCGCATTCGACCGGTTCGCCGGCCTCGCTGACGAGCAGGGTGCCGTAGACGTCGAACAGCACGGCGCGGATCCCCGGCAATGGCCGGAGATCCGGCGCGACCGCCGTCGGCTCCGGCGAAAGCGGCCGGAGCAGCGACGCGGCAAGTTCGATCAGGTCGGAGCGCATGGGACGACTCCGCGGTCGGGACCCGGCGATACCGGAAGGAAGTCCGCGCCCCATGTCCGCCCGACACCTGAAACCTGACACCTGGTCCTCACGGTGCGATGGCGGGGTCGGGGCGGCGGCCGAATTTCTCCCGGTACTCCGGCAGGGTTGCGATCGCGGGGCGCTCGTCCTCGACGATACGGTGCTCGAGCTGCTCGTAGGCATCGCCCTGCGTCTGGAACTGGCGCATCAAGGTGGCCATTTCCGGGAGGCGGTCGACGCAGCCGTGGCGCTTCAGGCGGTCGAAAAAGACCTGAAGGATGCCGAAGGACATGCGGCCGAGGCTGGCGACGGACTGGTTGCGGTGAACGCGCTGGTCGAGGTCCACCTGGGCGAATGCGGCGAGTCCGGCACGGTGGTAGATGTCGATCAGGTGGGTGGTTTCGACGCCGTAGCCGATGGGGAAAGAAAGCTGTTCGAGGGTTTCCCGACGCGCCGCATACTCGCCCGACAGCGGCTGGATGAAGGACGCCAGCTCGGGATAGAACAGCGAGAAGAGCGGGCGAACGAGCATCTCCGTCACGCGCCCGCCGCCCGGCATGCGGGCGCCCTTGCCCATCTGCAGCGGCCGGTCGTAGAAAGCCTTCACATAGTGCACCTCCGGCTTCTCGAGCAGCGGGCCGAGCAGTCCGTAGGCGAAGTACGGGCGGACATTGGCGATATCGGCGTCGATATAGACGATCAGGTCGCCGGAGAGCTGGTAGAGCGCCTTCCAGAGATTCTCGCCCTTGCCCTTCCTCGCGCCGGCGGAGGGGAGGATGTCGGACGCAAGGTGGACGTCGGCGCCGAACGAGGCGGCGACCTCGCGCGTGCGGTCGGTGGAGCCGGAGTCAATGACGGCGATTTCGTCGAGCAGCGCGTGGCGCGTCATCAGCTCGGATTTCAGGAGAACGATTTCCTTTCCGATGGTCCGCTCCTCGTTCAGCGTCGGAAGGCAGAGGGAGATGCGGACACCCTGTTTCTGTTTCAGGTCGACGAGCCGTTTCAGGTCCGCGAACCGCGAATGATGGAACGTGTTGTTGCGAAGCCAGGCCTGCACGCGCGCGGGGTCGAACAGGCCGGCGGCGCCGGGCGAAAGGCCGGGCAAGGGGCTGGAGGGGGGTGCGTTCATTCGTCCATCGCCATCAGGTTGGCCACGAGTTGGGCGAGGCCGGCGGCCATCGGCTCGATCGCGACCGCCTCGTCGATCTCATCGAGCTCGTTCCGGCGCTCGCCGGTGGTGATTCCGAGCGTGACGCCGGGGACGCCCGCCTCGAACAGCGCGGCAAGCTGGGACGTCGTCGGATAGATCGCCGGTTGAACGCCCAGGGCGCCGAGAATCGAGCGGGCATTGCGCACCATGGGATGCGCGATGTCGATGCCGCCCGGGCCGCGCCATGCGACCGTGTCGAGAAGCAGGTGCTTTCCGGACTGGGCGGCGACCTCCTCCACGATGTCCTCCAGTTTCTCGCGGAGGGCATTCAGCCCGTCGAGCGTCTCGCTGCGCGCCTCGAATTGCAGCACGGTCTCGCGGGCGATGTTCGTGTAGGAGAGGCCGCCCTGGATCGAGCCAAGCACGATCGTCGTCAGCGGTTTCTGGGGGAGGGGGATCCGGCTGATGCGCCCGATGACTTCGCTCATCGGCACGATTGTGCCCGTCGCGCCATACTGGGCCCAGTTGTAGTCG
>CAYXFW010000524.1:0-2848 GCA_964464305.1 uncultured Verrucomicrobiota bacterium | reverse complement strand
CCCCGTCCTTGCAACCGGACAGGAGCCCGGCGTTCACCGCAAGGCTGATGCACAACGCAAGGAGGAGAATTCCGGCGAACACCCACGGCAGGCGCCCCGGTCTCCGATGGTCGTCCGTCATATCCGATCCTCCGTTCATAATTCGACCGAGTCGCCGCGGGCCGGGGTGAAGACCTCGCCGAGGTTGCGGGCGCGGAGCGCCCCGGCGAGGGCGGTGCGGGCGGCTTCCTCGCCGTGCACCAGGAACGTGCGCCGCGGCCGGACCGCCTGCACGTACTCGATCAGGTCGTTCCGGTCGGCGTGGGCGCTGAACGCGTTGAGGGTGTGGATGGTGGCGCGGACGTCGAACATATCGCCGAAAATCCGGACCTGCCGGTCGCCTTCGACCAGCCGGCGGCCCAGGGTGTACGACGCCTGGTAGCCGACGATCGCGACCGCGTTCCGCGGATCGCCGATGCCGTGTTTGAGATGGTGGAGGATCCGCCCGTGCTCGCACATGCCCGAGGCGGCGATGACGATGCAGGGGGATCCGGAGGCGGTCAGTCGCTTCGAGTCCTCGACCGAGGCCGTGAACCGCACCCACGGCGGGAAGATCGAACCCTGCCGCTTCATCAGCGCGTGGGTGTCCTCGTCGAGCAGGCCGATATGCTGTTCGAAGACCTTGGCCACCCGGGTGGCCATGGGGCTGTCGAGGTAGGCGCAGCAGCGCTCGATGCGACCGGCGGCCTGCAGCACGTTGAGGTGGTAGAGGATCTCCTGGGCGCGTTCGAGGGCGAACGAAGGAATGAACAGGCGTCCGCCCCGACCCAGCGTCTCGCGGACGACCTCCCCCAGGCGCTCGGTCGCCGTTCGCGCGTCGTCGTGCAGCCGGTCGCCGTAGGTGCTCTCGATAATGAGCGTGTCGATGTCGGACAGGATCTCCGGATCGCGGATCAGCGGCAGGTTGCGGCGGCCCAGATCGAAGGCAAAGCCCACGCGCACGCGGCGCCCGTTCTCCTCGAGGTCGAACACAGTCAGCGCGGCGCCAAGGATGTGGCCGGCGTCGCGGTAGGTCACGGTGACGCCGGGGGCGACCTCGACAGGGCGGCCGTAGGGGTGGCCGCGGAACAGGCGGAGCGCCGCCTCGGCATCGGCCATGGTGTAGAGCGGTTCGACGGGCGGAAGTCCCTGGCGGTTCGTCTTCTGGTTGAGGTAGGCGGCGTCCTGTTCCTGGATGAACGCGGCGTCGCGGAGCATGATGTCGCACAGATCGCGGGTAGCCTCGGTGGCATGCACCGGGGCGCGGCAACCGGCCCGCGCCAGCGAGGGGATGTTCCCGCAATGATCGATGTGTGCGTGGGAGAGCACGAGGGCGTCCACGGAATCGGGGCTGAAGCGGAACTCGCGGTTGCGCTGCGCGGATTCCGCGCGGCGCCCCTGGAAGAGCCCGCAGTCCCGCAGGATGCGGCGGCCGCCGACCTCGATCCAGTGCATCGAACCGGTGACCGTGTCCGTTCCGCCGTCGAATGTCAGTTTCACCCGCGCTCGCCTCCGCGCCCGGTTCCGCTAGGATGCGGGCCGGAACGGACGGCATTCAAGCGTGCATCGGAATCGAAGTCAAAGCGCATCGAAGACGGACGGACCGGCCCATCCGCGCGGTCGACGGCAACGGCGTCCGCGCGAAGCCGCCCCGCTGAGGGCTGTTTTCGAAGATCTTCTTCACGCTTTCGGTCCGCAACACTGGTGGCCGGGACGCACGCGATTCGAGATCATGGCGGGCGCGGTTCTGACGCAGAACACGGCGTGGGAGAATGTGCGGCGTGCCATCGCCGCCCTCCGGCGCGAGCGGCGGCTGACCCCCCTTCGCATGCATTCCCTGTCCCTGCCCGCCCTGACCGCCCTGATCCGGCCGGCCGGGTGTCCGCGCGTGAAGGCGCGCCGGCTCCGGGCGCTCACCGGTCTGATCTGCAGACGGTTCGGAGGCAGTCTTGACCGCTTGTTCGCCCTGGAGCCCGACGAACTCCGCCGTACGCTGCTGGCCACCCACGGCATCGGGCCGGAGACGGCCGACTGCATCCTGCTCTACGCCGCCCGACGGCCCTCGTTTGTGGTCGATTCCTACACCCGCCGGATGATGGAGCGGCACGGATGGGCGCCGGCGGGCCAAACCTACGACGCACTGCGCGCCCGGTTCACCGCCGCATTGCCGCGTGACACAGCCCTCTACAACGAGTATCATGCCTTGATCGTGGTTTTGGGCAAGCGTCATTGCCGGACATCGTCCCGGTGCGGGGGTTGTCCGCTCCAATCCCGCCTGCCGCCGGGCGGCCCGCAGGGGATCTCGGCGTGACGGGCGCGGTCTTGCGTGCCGGGGTTCTCGCCGCAGCGGTCGTGGCGGTACTTTCGCCGGGCTGTGCGACGCGGCCGGTTCCGGCCGACGGGTCGGAAGGCGTCGGGCCGTCGCAGACGGGACTGCAGACGCGGGTCTGCGGAGTGGTGCTTCGTGTCCGGGAGCCGGAACGGTGGGTGGTGCTGGAATGCTCGGTCTTTCCGGCGCCGGGTCAGGTGGTCGGGCTGTCGCGGGGCGGCAAGGCGGTGGCCCGGGTCCGCTTGACTGCGCATCGTCGAGGTCCGAATGTTGTCGCAGAGATTGTGGAAGGCCTGCCGATGGCGGGCGATGTGATCGAAACGGTATCGCAGAGGACGGAGGAACGTCCATGACAACGGTTGGGTTCATCAGTCCGGGCAACATCGGGCCGTGGCAGGTGTTGCTCATCGTCGTCCTGATCGTCTTCCTGTTTGGCGGGAAGAAGATCCCCGAGATTTCCCGTGCCCTGGGCCAGAGCCTGCGCGAGTTTCGCAAGGGCCG
>CAYXFW010000523.1:0-2848 GCA_964464305.1 uncultured Verrucomicrobiota bacterium | reverse complement strand
CGGCGCCGTTCACGACGAACGACACGCCGTACGCCTGGTTTCAAACCCACGGCATCAGCAACGGATTCGACACCGCAGATGCGCTCGATCCCGACGGGGACGGAAAGCCGACGTGGCAGGAATTCCGCGCGGGAACCGACCCGCTGGACTCCAACTCCGTGTTCCGCATCGTCGACATCCAGCCGGAGCCGGGGCTGAACCGGATCACATGGCTGGGCTCGACGAACGGCTCCGGAAAGCCCTTCGTCGTCCTCTCGTCCGCCAACCCGGGCGCCGGGTGGACATCCTGGACGAGCCTGATGAAGCACGCGTCCGGCACCAACACTGCCGTCGAGCCCACCGGCCCCCTGCCCCGCTTCTACCGCATCGAAGTCGCGGATTGACCGGCCGCATCCCGCCGCGGCCCGCCGCGCGCGATCCCGTCGCTGAATAGACCATGACCGCCTGCGTCCATCCCTATGGAACGAGGCGTTGTCATGAAAAACTCCACATGCGGACGGCGGTTCGGAAGGACGGCCCTGCGGCTCTGCGCGGGGACTCTCGCGGGGGCGGCCGCGGTCTTGTTCGCGGCCGGCTGCGACGGCGGGCACGAGACTGTGTACGAGGAAGTCTATTACGAGGACACGGGGTACGGCCACGAGGTCTATGCCCAGGCCTATGCGGTCGATGTGCTGGCCACGACATCCTGGGGCGCGCCGGTCGCGGGAGCCGCGGTCCGGCTGATCGTCTCCGGCCCGGTGGAACAAGTCGCCTACGCGCAGACCGGAATGAACGGATGGGCGCAATTCTACGTCGAGGCGATCCCCGGCGTCCCCGTCACCGCCGAGGTCGACGGCGGCGGTCTCGGCTACAACTTCGTCACCGGCTACACCGACCCCTGGGCGGATCGCGTGATTCTTGAGGTCACTCTGCTGTAGGCGGCGACGGGGCCGGCCCTTCCCGCCACGCGCTTGAAACCGCACGCGCAAGCGCTCGGTCGCGCACTCGATCGTGCATCTTGCCTCCCCAAAGGCACTCTGTCATCGTGCCCGCCATGAATCCTCTCCACCAGGTCGGTCGCCACGGATGCGCGGCCGTACCCATCCGAAGAGCGATTTCTTTCCCGAGGCAAAGAAGATCGACCGTGCTGGAACGAACGCTCTTTCTCTCCATCCTGCCGGTCCTCCTCTTGCTGTGCCCGCAGGTTGGGGTCGGAATGGAGGATGAGGCATTTCGCATAGGAAACTTGGACGTCGCATGGAAGCAACCCATCCCTCCCGGCGCGTGGTCCGTAATCCCCGAGATCCCCCTCACCCGCCGCACCGAGGGCAAGGGATCCGTGCCCGTGGATTTTGGGGCTGTTTTCTTTGTCGCGTGGCATACGCAGGGCATGATCGTTCGGGTTCTGGCCAACGACGGCGATTTCCGGCCGCCGGCCTCGGATCCGAAGCTCGGCCTCGACAAGCCGGGCAGTTATGACAGCGTGGAATTCCGTTTCAACGACCGGCATTTCGTTCTTTACGCGCCTTGCGAGGGGCGGAAGGTGTCGGGATATCCCTCTCCGCAGTGGGAAAAGAGAAAGGCGCTGTTGGACGGGATCGATGTGTCCGTCGCCTGCGAAGGAGGCCGGGCCAGTTATCTGGCGTTCTTCCCGTGGGATGTATTGTCCGAGGCAGGAACCAAGCCCGAATGGCCCGTCGCCATTGCCGTGGGCATCAACGAGCGGAACCGGTCAGGCTGCGCCCGAATCTACAGTCCGGCCTCGTTCCGCTCCGACAGGCCGGCCAGTTTCGCCCTCTGCGTCCTCTCGAACCGTCCGTCTGACGACCCGAAACGCTGGGAACTTGCGGGCGGCGTCGTACCCCAAGCCCAACTCGTGTACGACGACGAAGGGCTCTTGAGCATCTGGCTGGACGTGCGGCAGGGCGTGTGGGACAAGTCCGGCGGGGTTTCCGCCCAACTTCTGTTCCAGTCCGTCCGCGATCCCCGGAAGTCCTTGCAGGTCGATACGGGCGGCCTCAAGCCGGGATTCAATCGACTGTCGTCCGATGCGGTCTATGCGTCCTTCAACAAGGAGCTGTGCCGGGCCGCAGGGCAAATACGAATCGGCCGGGCGCTCATTCCCATTTTGGCCGAGCAATGCTTTTTCCCCATCGCGGGCGGCTTTCGCGCGTATGAGCTCGACCGGGGTCCTCCCGCGGATTTGCGGGCGTTCTGGGATCGTGCCCTGAAAGAAGCCCGCGAGGTTCCCATCGAGCCCAAGATCGCTCCGTTGCGGACCGATCCCAACGGGGCACGCGTTCTTGAGATCGTCCTTAACGGCATCGACGGCATACCGTCGGTGGGATATCTGACCCTGCCGCCGCAGACCGATGACGCGCGCGAAAAGCGCTGGCCCTGCCTGATTCGCGCGCCCGGATACGGCGGCGAGTTGCCTCCGTTTGACATGAGTTCCCGGGGATTGGCCACGTTCGCCTTCAACGTCCGGGGGCAGGGACTGAGCAAGAAGCTGCACCAATACAAGACGGGCGAATTGCTGGCCGACGGCATCGAGAACCCGGCCACCTATTACTACCGCTTCGTGTATACGGATTTCGTCCGCGCGGTTGAGTACCTGGCGTCGCGTCCCGATATCGATCCCGACCGCATCGGCATCTCGGGAGCATCGCAAGGCGCTTCGATCGCACTGGCAGTGGCCGCGCTTAGCCCGCGCATCAAGTTTTGCGCCGCGGTGGATCCCGGTTTCTGCGGCTGGGAAATGATCTGCGATTTGGCGTACTACGGCTACGGGCAGCGGCGGATTTATGGATACTTCCCGGACATGGCGGACAAGTCGTCGGGGCGCTACTCCCGCCAGGACATCTTGCGC
>CAYXFW010000522.1:0-2854 GCA_964464305.1 uncultured Verrucomicrobiota bacterium | reverse complement strand
ACGCCGCCTTGCCACCCGGGGCGATGGCCACGCCCGCCGTCTCGAAGAGGGGCCAGAAATTGGAAAAATAGCGGGCGTTCGCGTAGTCGGCCTCGTTCGAGTTGACGACAAGAACGTCGAGTCCCCGCTGCTGCACGAGCGCCGCGGCCTTTCGGATGCGCTCCTGAAACTCCGCTTCCGGTATGCATACGCGTTGGGCCATGTTCGTTTCTCCTGGTGCGAAGTGCGCTGTCTCAGTCCTGGGTACAGATGCGATCCATGCCGGGGCTCAGCGGCACCGGTCCGCGGGCGGTGATCTCGTAGCCGGTCTCGATCCGGGTGCCATTGAACTCGGGATGCCCGAAGAAACTGACGTCCACGCAGACGGTCATGCCCGGAACCAGCACATCGTCACTGTTGGGACCGAAAAACGGGGACTCGGCCTCGTGCAGTCCGATTGTGTGCGCGAACGGGCACACGAGGTACTTCGAGAGCTTGTTCCTCTTGAAATACGCCCGGGCCGGGGCGTCGATCTCGCGTCCGGTCCTGCCGGGCACAAGCTGGGCCTTCGTCAGCCGGAACCCCTCGCGCAAGTGACGCAGACACACCTGCTGCCGTGCGGTGTACTTCCCGGAGACCGGCAGCATGTCGCCCATGACACCGGCGTATCCGTTCACCTTCGGGGCGAGTCCGACCATGACCAGCTCGCCGGAACGGACCGGCTTCGAGCTCGCCGTCGGAACCACGGCATTCGAACGCGCGCCGCTGCCGACGATCGCGCTGAAGCCGAATCCGCTCGCACCCCGGCTCCGGGCGGCAAACTCGCCCGCCGCGGCGATTTCGATCTCCGTCACGCCCGGGGCCACCTTGCGCTTCATCGCGGCGTAGGCATGATCCGCCAGCCGGAACGCCGCGCGGATCTGCTCGCGCTCCCACTCCGACTTGTGATAGCGAAGGCGGACGTAGCTGTCCGTGATGTCGACAAGCTGGACCCCCGCAAAGCCATCGAGAATCCCCTGATGACACGCAGCCGGCATCCGGCCTGCGCCCACCAGCCCCACCCTCTTGATCGTCCCGAGCGTCCTGCGCAACTCCGCAAACAGGGCGGGGAAGTCGAGGATCGTGGCGTTGGGATACTCCTCGCCCGGCACCATGAACACGGGGAAATTGCGCGTCCGCCGGATCGCGCTGTCCATTTTGGCGAACGGCTCGCTCTCCGGGCCGCCCAGCAGCATCGGCGCGCCCTTGCGAGGAATCAGCACGGCGCCGCTCTCGAACTGCGGGCACCAGCCGGTCATGTACCAGCCGTTCCCGATGTTGAACTCGTCGTAGTAGACTAGGGCCGCGTCCAGATCCCCGGCCTTGAGAAGATTGCGAACCTGCTTCAGCCGCCGCTCCGACTCCTGCGCAATCAAGTAGCCCATCACCCATCCTCCTCAAGGACGCCTACCCTCCAGCCGATCATGTTGACAATCGAGACTAACAATCCCCTTCCCGAACGCAACCGAAATCGGTGCACCGTCCTACTTGGCAAACACCTGCTTCAACCACGCATCGACGACCGGCGTGGCCGGGTAGGCGGGATCGCCCATGTTACGGTTGATCTCGGCATGACCTTTGAGGCCGACGCCGGCAAAGCCATGGACTTCGACCGGGGTTCCGGCCTTGCGCAGTTCGGCAGCGAGCGCGTTGGACTGGGCGGTGCCGTCGATCCTCTGGACGTGGAGAATGAGAAAGGCGGGGACGTTCGGCGCAGCGGTCTGCCGGGTGGGAGACAACGCGACCTGTCGGGCAGGATCCGTGCCGAAGGCCTGCACATAGGTGTCGTGCATGAACTCGCCGCCTTCCGCGATCTGGCGCGGCACGTCGTAGCAGGCACCGTCGAGCGGGATCACGCCGCGAAGCGATGTGGCGGTCAGTCCGGCTTTCTTGAGATACCCGAGGTCGGTGCCAACCAGCGCCGACAGATGCGCACCGGCGCTGTGCCCCATCAGCACCACGCGCTTGCTGTCGAAGCCCAGCGCCTCCGCCCGGGTGATGAGATGCGCGATCGCATTCGCCACGTCCTGGGCCTGCTGTTCGACCGTTGCCGCAGGCACGAGCCGGTAGTTGATCGAGGCAAAGGCGTACCCCTGCCGCCGATAGTGCGCGGCCTTCCCGCCCGCTGCGTCCCTCTTGTCCCCGCGCTTCCAGCCGCCTCCATGCACG
Organism: uncultured Verrucomicrobiota bacterium; assembly: GCA_964464305.1. Classification (GTDB taxonomy): domain Bacteria; phylum Verrucomicrobiota; class Kiritimatiellia; order PWTM01; family PWTM01; genus VGWF01. Next base: position 667 of record CAYXFW010000522.1, on the reverse strand, counting down.
AAAATCACCAGCGGAGCATTCGTCGACTCGGGCTTCCAAAAATCGAGCTTTTGCAGGGGATCGCTACCGTAGCCGAGCTCGGCGGAATCATCGCGCGCGCGCCCGCTCAGAGCGGCTCGCAACCGGTCGCGTAGTGGGGTCGCGGCCGATGCCGTGGCGACTTGCAGAGCGATGATGCAGAGGACGAGAGCGGGCTTCCAGGCAGGAAATCTCGCATCGTGCGATCCTGATGCGCGCCCGCGGGGACCGGCCTCCAGCATTTCTTTCATGGTAGGGACGCTGGCAGAATGCCGTTGGGAGGTCAAGAACGGGGGCGGACAGGATGCACACCCTCCGTGCCTATCCTGGCAATCCTGTCATCCTGTCTCCCCTTCCCCTCCGTGCGCCTGCAAACCGTGGCGTGCCTCCGGAGAAATCGGAGGGAGTGGAACCATGCGGCGGCAGCGGGCGCTGTAGACGGCGTACCCGGTGTAGCCGACCTCGCGTGCGAGTGCGACGGCGAGGTCAAAGTCGCGGCCGACGTCCCCGGGCTGGTGCGCGTCGGAGCCGAACAGGATGGGAATGCCGCGTTCGTGCGCCATGGCAAGCAACAGGGGCGACGGGTAGATTTCGCGCGCCGCGCGGCGGAGGCCGGCGGTGTTGAGTTCCACGGACATGCCGGCCACCG
>CAYXFW010000521.1:0-2861 GCA_964464305.1 uncultured Verrucomicrobiota bacterium | reverse complement strand
CCTCGCCGCGCCGGGGGCACTACTGCGGTGACCGACCCGGCCGTAGGCAAGGGGCGAGGGTCGAGGTCCGAGGGGCGGGCGGAGGTCGGAAGTCGGAGGTCAGAGGTCGGAAGCCGGCCCCGTTTCCGTATCCAGTTGTAGCCGGGGGCGCCGACCCCGGCCTTCCCATGCCCGTGGAGCGCTTGCCCGCCGGGCTCGACGCGCCCGGCTACAACCTTGCCCCGCGTTCCGCCACCCCATCCTCCCCATCCTGTGATCCTGTCCGTTCTCCCGTCCTGTCCGCACCCTTTCCGCCTTTCGCATCCTTTCTCTGTGCTCCTCCTCCTTCCGGCTTTCAGGTTTCAGGTTTCATCCCTCATCCCTTCCTCCGCCTCCCCGTGCGCGAGGGCGAAGTCGTAGCGGACGGGATCCTCGGGGCACAGGACCGCGAGGGCGGCCGTGGCCTCCGCGGCGGCGGCGAAGTCCGGCGACCGTCGCCGGGTGAGACGAAGCGCGCGTGCGGCGCGGAAGGTGTGAACGTCGAGCGGCAGCACGAGCTCCGCAGGCACGAGGCTGGACCAGCCGCCGCGGTCGACCCGGTCGCGGCGGACCATCCATCGGAAGTAGAGCAGGAGCCGCTTGCACGCCGAGCCGCGCGCGGGGTCGGGCAGAAAGCGGCCGTCTGCGAGCGAGGGCGAGACGGAAACGAGTTCCGCCGTGAAGACCGCGGCCGCGTCGCGGAGTGTCGCGCGGCTCCGACGCGCGGCGGCGAAGGCCGCATCGAGCGAGCCGTGCCGCCTCCGCACTTCCCGAACCGCCCACAGCAGATCGGCCATGTGCGCGGTACGGGTCCACCGGTGGCGGAATCCGGGCAGAGCGCGCGCGATGGACTCCTGTGACTCCCGGGAGGAAAGCCAGGCGGCAGGTTGGCGACCAAGGGGGCGGAGGGCCGTTTCGACACTGGCCAGGATGGTCTTGATCCCGCCGTAGGCCAGGAGCGCGGCGACGAGCCCCGCGACCTCGCGGTCGGCGACATCGTCGAACGGGACCACGTAGCGCACCGGATCGATCTCCACCATGCGCGCATGGTTGAACCGATCGTACAGGTCGTCGAGTCTCGGCTTGAGCTTCGCGAGGCGCAGGGCGCAAGCCGGAGACAGCGCCGGCGCGCCGCGGAAGGACGGGGTGTGCCGGTTCACGGGATCGACGCGCGAACCAGTGACGCGGGGCCTCGCTCGGGGAGGATGTGCAGATTCCGCAGCGCCGCCGGGATGAGGAAGGACGTGCCCGCGGAAACGCGGGCGCTGCCGCTCGCCCATTCCAGGCGCACGGCGCCGGCGGCGACGAAAAAGACGCGGAACCCGCCGGGGTCGTCGGGCTCGATGTGCCCCGCGCGGAGCTGGAGCCGCTCGATGCGGAAATAGGGACACTGCACGAGAAGCTCGTGTTTGTTCGGCGGCGTGGAGGGCAGGGGGGAGGACACGACCTTGGCCGCGCCGGGGTCCTGCCACTCGATGATGCGCATTGCCTGGGCGACGTGTACCTCGCGCGGGCGTCCGTCATGGCCGACACGGCCCCAGTCGTAAAGGCGGTACGTGGTATTCGAGCTCTGCTGCACTTCGAGGATCAACAGGCCGGCGTCAAGCGCGTGGACGCGTCCGCCCGGAACGAAGATCGTGTCTCCCGTCGCCACGGGAACGCTCTGAAGGACCTCCTCGAACCGCGCATTGCGGATCGCATCTTCCAGCTCCCGGCGTCCGGTGCCGGGCCTGAAGCCGGCGAACACTCTCGCATTCGGCGCGGCATCGAGGACATGCCACATTTCCGTCTTGGCTTCGCCGCCGTACTTCGCGGCGGTTGCGTCATTCGGGTGGACCTGCACGCTCAGCCGTTCGCGCGAGTCGATGAGTTTGACCAGGAACGGGAACCGGTCCGTGCCGGCGCGTGCGCCCAGAAGCGCCGGACCGTGCGTTGCGACCAGCGCCTGCAGCGTCATCCCGGCGAGCGGTCCCTCGGCCACGACGCTCATGCCCTCCGGCCGTGTCGAGACTTCCCACGACTCCGCGTAGATGCCCGGAGGCTCGTGGCGCCCGTATTTGGTCACGATCCGGTCTCCACCCCAGATGTAGTCCCTGTAGACCGGGCGGAAGGTCAGCGGATACCAGTCTGCGAAGGTTGCGTTCACGGGTTCTTGCCTCTCCCGGAAGATACGTCCATTCCGGAGGCCCGCGCAACGGGTCCTTCGGCCGGTTCGATTCGCGGGAGGTCGCGTTCGTCGGCCGGCCAGCCGAGGTGGGCGAGGGGGCCGCGGCCGTGGCCGATGCCGCCCCCGAGTCGAAGCCCCTGGTTGACGTAGGCCTTGCCGAGCAGGACGGCGGATCCGGTCGATTGTCCGTGGGCGACAAAGGCGGCGATGGCTGCGGAGAGGGTGCAGCCGGTGCCGTGGGTGTGCCGGACATCGAGGCGCGGGCTGACAAGCCATTCGCACCGGGCGTCGGCGGCGAGGTAGTCGCGGGCCTCCGCGCCCTCCAGATGTCCACCTTTCAGAAGCACCGCGCGTGCGCCGAGCACCCGGAGCCGCTCCGCCACGGCCGGAACATCGTCGCGTCCGCGGACCTCGTGACCGGCCAGCAGGGCTGCCTCGACGGCGTTCGGCGTCAGCAGGTCCACCCGGGGCAGCAGGACTTCGAGCAGAGCCCGGCGTCCGTCCGCATCGAGGAACACTGCGCCGCTTGAGGATGCGAGTACGGGGTCGCAGACGACAAAGGCGTCGAGATCCGCGAGGATGCGGGCGGTTTCCCGCACCGCGTAGGCCGTCGCCAGCATGCCGATCTTCACGGTCCGCGGCGGAAGGTCGTCGCGCAGCGCCTCGAGCTGGGCCG
>CAYXFW010000520.1:0-2872 GCA_964464305.1 uncultured Verrucomicrobiota bacterium | reverse complement strand
GCTGGTACTTGACCGCGCCGGATTCGAAGTTCACCTGCAGCGTCACGTCCTTGGGCATGTGGGCGCTCAATTCGTAGACCCAGGGCGCCATCGGCTTCCAGGCAGGCATGTAGAGCCAGCAGATGAACTCGGCGTTCGGATCGCCGGCCTTGACCCCGCGCGCCATCGCGCCCTGACCCGCCGCCAGCGTCTGCCAGTTCGGCACCAGGGAACACCGCGGACAATCCGGCCGCCGGTCCCCTTCGACGCCCACGGAATCGAGACAGGAGGACCCGTGCTCCCCCAGCGAGATGTTGATCATGCCGCCCAGTCCCGGAACCTGGGAGAAGATCCAGCGGGTCGATTCGTAGATGAACTTCTGGCCGGCTTCGGAATTCGGGCAGACGTAGCGCCGCGAGGGCGAGCCCGCGCCGGCAAGCTCGGGATGCGCCTTGAGCATGGGATCGTCCGCCGAATGAAATCCATCCGGCTCGTTCGAGTAGAGCCATGTCTTGATGCCGTACCGCGCACATTTCTCCACGGTCTTGCGCAGCTTTGCCAGCCGGCGCTCCATGTCGGGACTCGGCTCGCGGAAGGAGGTCTTCGTGACATCCGCCCATTCGACGCTCAGCCAGAGGCCGTTCACCCCTTCGTGCGCCAGACGGTTGAGGTACGCGTCGGGATAGTAGTCGACTTCGTCCATCAACTCGTCCCGGTTCAACGGCGGACGCTTGATCGGGCCGAAGAAACAGCGCGTGATGCGGTTCCGGAGCCAGGGTTTCTTCCGGACGACGCCGGGGCTGAGGAAGGGACCCTCCGCCGTCGCCATCAACTCCTCGAGGTGGAAGATGGCGCGCCGGATGCCCTCGGAATCGCCCGCGGAGAGCCGGATGCCCTTCGGGGTGACTTCGATCGAGTACGCCTCCGTCCCTTCCGTCCTCGCCTTCGCCGTTGTGACGGGAATCGCCCCGTGGCCGTCGAGTTTCGCGAAGGCGAGGAATGCATCGAGGTCCGCATACGCCGTATCGAGGACGCCCTTCGGGTCGGGGAAACCCCGCTTCACGGCCAGGCCGGGGCGCAGATCGAGCTGTCCCGGCTGCGGGCTGCCGCCTTCTTTCCAAAACAGCACGAACGGCAGGGGCTTTTTCAGATCCGCGACGAACGCCCAACTCTCCTCCCCCGGCGGCGCAGGCCACGTGGAGTCGATGGTGAGCATCGAGTGCGGCTTCGCCAGACCCTCCGCGACCGCCCCGGCCGCCGGGGCTGCCGGACGGTTCGGATCCGCGGGCGAAGTCGGAGCCGCGGCGGCGAACCCGCCCGCGGCGAGCAGAACGACCGCCGTCATCATGGTCCGCATGTCACGCCTCCATGTCCGTCAGTGCTTCGCCTTGGCCTCCGGAATCCCTTCGAACGGATTCGCGAGATTCAGCGGCTGCGGAAGCCAGACGCGCAGCGTCGAGTTCGAGTCCCATGTCGACCCGGCGGACGCGTAGTCGCACATGCGGACCGTCACGCGCTTTCCCGCGGCCTCGAAGGGGACGTCGAGCGCCATGCGGATGTCCGCCGGCAGGTCCGCCGTCACGCCGGCCGCTTCCACGACCCCGCCGGCCGTCACGGCCACCGTGCCCGATCCCGCGCCATCCACGGGCCGGCTGATCCGCCGGTCGAGCGCGAACACGACCGGGCCGCGGGCGATCGCGACGCGCCCGGATCCGCCCGGATCCTTCTCCAGCCGCGTGCCGAAGTCGAACGTCAGCCGCACCGTGTCGCCCGGGCGCCACGTGCGCTCGATCTTCGCATAGGTTCCGGGGCGGACGCTCGCACCGGCCTTGCCGTTGATCTCGAGCGTCGTCGCGCGGCTCCACGCGGGAATGCGCAGGCCGAGCGTGAAGGCTTCCGGTCGGTCCGGCGTCACGACGATCTCCACCGGCCCGGGCCGCGGATAGTCGGACCGGACCTCGAGCTTCACCGTCCGCCCCGACGGCAGCGGCATGGCCATCGAGGCCGGCTCGTACCCGTTGACCCTCGGCCCATCCTTCGCGCTCATGGCGGCAAGGGCGGGCAGGAGCATCAGGGCGCGCGGGCCGTTGGCGACGCAGCAGTTCTGGTGCATGCGGCAGTGCTCCGGCGCGGCCGTCCGGGCGCCCTCAAGCGGGTTGTAGTGGCACCACCAGGTGCCGTCCCCCTTCTGAGCGGCCAGAAGCGCGTTGTACTGGGCGCGTTCGATCTCGTCCGCGTAGCGCGACTCGCCCGTCAGTCGCAGAAGCTGCGCGGCGAACTTCATCCACGTCACCGTCACGCAGGTCTCCATCCACTCGGGCACATCCTCCACCTGGCGGCGGCGGCCGTCGCACCAGCGCTCCCAGCTCGATCCGGAACCGAGGACGGTGATCTCGGTGGCGAGGATGTCGTCGAACACCTTGCGCGCCGCCTCGGCGTAGCGCGCCTCCCCCGTCGTGCGGTGCAGTTCGACCAGCCCCTCGTAGCAGGACATCATCTCGTAGGCCTTGGACGCCCCGCCGCTCATGTAGCCCTTCTTCGACGGGTCGGGGCCGGGGAACATCTTGAAGACCGTGACGCCGTCGAGCGCCTTGCGGACGAGGTCGGGACCCTTGGGTTCCGACCAGGCGCGGACGATCGACTCCGCAAACTCGAGATACTTCGCCTCGCCGGTGCGCCGGTGCAGGAGCACCATCGGCTCGAGGATGCTGCCCGCGGCCATGCCGGTCCACCAGCCGGTCTCCGCGATGCTCTTCCGGCCGGGCCCGAACTGCGAGATCGTGTAGTCCGCCAGTTTTTTCGCCGCCTCGAGCGCGGCGGTGTCGCCGGTCGCCTCGTGCTGCGCGAGCAGGCCGAGCAGCGAGTACTTGCGGCCCCAGACGTCCCAGTCCTT
>CAYXFW010000519.1:0-2873 GCA_964464305.1 uncultured Verrucomicrobiota bacterium | reverse complement strand
CGCTCCTGGAGCCGGGCGACATCCTGATCGACGGCGGCAACTCGCACTTCCCGGACACCATCCGCCGCACCGCGTACGTCGAGAGCAAGGGTCTGCTCTACATCGGCACCGGCGTCTCAGGCGGCGAGGAGGGCGCGCTGCTCGGTCCCTCGATCATGCCCGGCGGCTCGCCCGCCGCGTGGCCGCACGTGAAGAACATCTTCCAGACGATCAGCGCCCACAGCGACGAGGGCGAGCCGTGTTGCGAATGGGTCGGCGAGAACGGCGCCGGCCACTTCGTGAAGATGGTCCACAACGGCATCGAGTACGGCGACATGCAGATGATCTGCGAGACGTACCAGATGATGAAGGACGGCCTCGGCATGACCAACGAGGAGATGCACGCGACCTTTGCCGAATGGCAGAAGGGCGAGCTGAACTCCTACCTGATCGAGATCTCCCGCGACATTCTCGCCTACCGCGATGAGGAGGGCAAGGCCACGATCGACCTGATCCTCGACACGGCCGGCCAGAAGGGCACCGGCAAGTGGACCGCCATCGCCGCGCTCGACCTGGGCCAGCCGCTGACGTTGATCGGAGAGGCCGTGTTCGCGCGCTGTCTCTCGGCCATCAAGGACGAGCGCGTCGCCGCCTCCACGTCGCTGCCCGGCCCGGGCGCGAAGTTCAAGGGCGACCGCAAGGCGATTCTCAACGACCTCCGCCAGGCGCTCTACGCCTCGAAGATCGTCTCCTACGCCCAGGGCTACCAGCTCATGCGCGCCGCGGCGGTCGAGTACAAGTGGAACCTCAACTACGGCGGCATCGCCCTGATGTGGCGCGGCGGCTGCATCATCCGGTCCGTCTTCCTCGGCGACATCAAGAAGGCGTTCGTCACGAACCCGAATCTCGTCAACCTGCTGCTCGACCCCTTCTTCCGCGACGCGGTGACGAAGGCGACGGCCTCGTGGCGGCGCGTGGCCGTCCTCGCGGCCGAAATCGGCATCCCCATGCCGACGATCGGCGCGGCCCTGGCCTACTACGACGGCTACCGCTCCGCGCGGCTCCCTGCGAACCTTCTGCAGGCGCAGCGCGACTACTTCGGCGCCCACACCTACGAGCGCGTGGACAAGCCGCGCGGCGAGTTCTTCCATACCAACTGGACGGGGCGCGGCGGCACGAAGACCGCCAGCACCTACGTGGCGTGACGAACACCGGCGGGCCGGGATCCCTCCGGGGGTTCCGGCCCGCCCCCTTTCAACAGGAGACATTCCCATGAGCAACAGTCTGGTCATTCGCAAGGAAGGCGCCCTCGATTTCCTTTCCCTCGGCGCCCTCGTTCACCGCCTCGATCCGGGGATCATTCCGTTCCGCAAGGCGACGGAGTGCAAGATCCACGTCAGCGGCGGCGAGTTCAACGTCTCCGCCAACCTCTCGGACTGCTTCCGCATGCACACGGGCATTGCATCCGCGATGGTTGACTACCCGATTGGCGACCTGATCGCGGAGCGCGTCCGCGCCATGGGCGTGAAGCCGTTCTACAAGATGTTCAAGCACGACGGCGTGCACGGCCCGAACATGGCGACCGTCTACAGCGACCAGGGCCACGGTGTCCGCGCCCCGGTCGTCTTCTACAACCGCTGCAACGAGGCGGCGCAGCAGCTCAAGCCGGGCGACTTCGACTGGAAGACCATCTTTGCCGGCGGCGTGCGCTGGTTCCACAGCGGCGGCATCTTCGCGGCGCTGTCGACCACGACCGCCGAGGTGATCGTCGAGGCGATGCAGGCCGCCAAGGCCGCGGGCGCGGTGACGTCGTTCGACCTGAACTACCGCGCGAAGCTCTGGAACATCGTCGGCGGCCACGCGCGCGCGGTCGAGGTGCTGGACCGCATCGTGAAGAACGTCGACGTGATCGTCGGCAACGAGGAGGACCTCCAGATGGGCCTCGGCATCCCCGGCCCGTCGGTCGAGGCCAAGTCGAAGCTCGATCCGAGCGCGTTCTTCAGCATGATGGACAACGTTCTCAAGAAACACCCGCACGTGAAAGTCGTCGCGACCACGCTGCGCGAGGTGCACCTGACCAACCGCCATTCGTGGAGCGCGGTGGCGTGGATCGACGGGAAGACCTACCAGGCTCCGACATGCGAGCTGGGCATCATCGACCGCGTCGGCGGCGGCGACGGCTACGCCTCGGGCTTCATCTACGGGCTGCTCTCCGGCGCGCCCCCGCAGGAGGCGGTGAACCTCGGCTGGGCGCACGGCGCCCTGCTGACCACGTTCCCCGGCGACACGACCATGGCCACCCTCGAGCAGGTCAAGGCCTTCGCCAAGGGCGGATCGGCCCGCATCCAGCGATAAAACAATCCGGCCCGGACCGGATCGATCCTCAACCCCCGTCGCGGACACCCGCGGCGGGGGTTTCCGCTTTGCGCCTTTGTGTTCCTCCTCCTCTTTCCGCTTTCAGGTTTCATCCTTCTTCCAAACGTTGGAAGCAATCTGAGACACGTTTTCCAGACCTTGGAAGAACGCCGCCATCCCGCGAGGTGCCGAGAAAGCCCTTGTTGGCCGCATGGCGGACGAGGTACACAGTCGCACCGTGGCGCGTGAATCCGCTTGCGCAACGCTCGCGCGTGCGCGTACAACCGTCGCGGGCCTGCGGCGTGTCAGCCGTCGGCCACGGTGGAGGCCGGGGGAATGAGCAGTTGGGGGATGTCTGCGAGTCGAAGTAGTCTTTATGCGGCTGCCGAAGGGTCCCGATGAGCGATCAGGGCATAAGGACTACTTGGGAGAACCGCACAACGCCTACCTGGCTCCGCTTTCGAAGACGACCGGTCACATCGACCATGCCATCGCAGAGAAGCTTGCGAAGATTCAAGTCCGGCGACACCCTGACGGTG
>CAYXFW010000518.1:0-2877 GCA_964464305.1 uncultured Verrucomicrobiota bacterium | reverse complement strand
CTGGTAGGCGTAGTGGACGGTCGGACGGTAGACGGCCTTGCCGTTCTCCCACACAGTCAGCCGGTCGGAGATCGTGTAGGCCTCGCCGTGACGGACGACCATACCCTCGATATCCCAGTGCGGCACCCACGAGCGGACGCGCGTGTTGATGCCCATCCGGGCGAGGCAGATCTGATTCTTCGGCCCGTCCTTGTGCGTGAAGGCGCGTCCGGGCAGCGTCTTCTCGTGCGTGCCCCAGCCCATCTCGGCCGTCGTCGTGCCCTCCTCGCGGAAGCCTTCGATCGACCACGTGTTGACGAACTCGTCGACCTGCTTGGGCTTGTCGCTGACCTGCGTGTCGCGTTCGCTGCAGTGGATGACCTTGACGCCGAGCTTCCAGGCAAGCCGGTTGAAGATCCGCGCCCGGGCGAGACCGGCGATCTCCTCGGCCTTCGCGCCCTTGAACTTCTTCTCGACGAGCGCCCGCGCGGCGATGTCGAGCAGCCCGCGCTTGGTCCAGTGCGAGATCAGGCCCGGGTTCGCGCCGTGCTCGATCACGGCGGTCGGACCGGGCCGCTTCCAGCCCGCGATCAGCCGGCGGATGTTCTGGTGACGCCAGTAGAGCGTCTTTTCCTGCGGCGTCTTGCGATCGGCGTTCTCGTACGGATCCCAGAGCTCGACCGAGGTGTTGACGTAGAGGATGCCGCGGTCATGGCACCACTGGAGGATCTCGCAGGCGTCGATGTTCCACGCCAGGTCGATCAGCAGGTCGCCGGCCTTGAGGTATTTCCCAAGCAGCGCGCCCATGTTCTCGCGCGTGACGCGGTTGCGGACCCACTTCACGCCGCGCGCGATGAAGGGCTTCATCTCGCGCCGCTTGTCCTCGAAATCCATGACCGTGATCCGCTTCGCGGGGATCGCGGCTTCCTTGATCAGGATCGGAAGCGCACACTGCGCCACCGCCCCGTACCCCACCATCAACACCTTGCCCTGAAACTGCGCCATGATCTTCTCCTCTTGCTTCGCCGGCCCGCGCGGAAATCCCGCCGCCCGGAACGCGCGCATCATCCCGATGACGCCCGTACGCGTCGAGACTTTTCTTCAGCGGTCGAGGGCGCGGTTGATCCATCGCACGAAATCCCGCGCGACGCGAAAATCGCGGACCGCGGCCTTCGCGAATCCCGGAGCGAGCGCCCCACGGTCCGGGACCGCCAGACCGCGAAGCTGGTGTGGCGCAGGAGATCCGCATCGGGATGATCCTTCGGTACGCCCCGCGGAACGGTCTTCAGGACCCCGCCGGGGAGCTCTTTCCCGAAGGCCTTCCGGAACGCGGGTCTCGCCAGGATACGGCGGAGCCCGGCGGCATCCTCCAGCAGCGCCGCGCGCACGGCTTTGAGCTCCGGACCCGGCGGCATGTAAAGGCCGGCGGCGACCAGGCATCCGCCGGGCTCGACGTGGACGTAGTACCCGGCGCGGGCGACCTTCCGTCCGCGGTCGCTCAGGAAGGCGCCGAAGTTGGTCTTGTACGGCTCCTTCCCCTTCGCAAACCGCGTGTCGCGATGGATCCGGAACAGGCAGTCCTCCGGGTCGATCTCGAGGAACCCCGGCTCGACGTGCGCCAGACCGGCCAGGACCGCATCCACCAATTCGACCACCTCCGCGCGCGCCGCCTCGTAGCGGTCGCGGTGCCCGTGGAACCACGCCCGCTGGTTGTGGGCCGCAAGATCCTTCAGAAACCCCAACGTGCTCTTCGTGATCATGGACTCACTCTACACCAGCCGGCGCGGGATGGCAGGCATCTGCGTCGTTGACGCGGTGCGGCCGATCAACCATCGTCCGGGAATGCTGGCCCCGTGGCCGGACATGGACCATGAACCCTGAACCGTGAACCCGTGGTGACTTGAAACTTGGAACCTGAAACTTGAGACTCCCCCCCGCATGAACACGCCGATTGACGAACTGTCCCGGATCCTGGCGCCCGATCGCGTGCTGACCGCGCAGGAGGACTTGATCCCCTATGCCTTCGACGCGACGGCGACGCTGCGCCGGACGCCACGCGCGGTCGTGTTTCCCGCGTCCACGGACGAAGTCGCGACCCTGGTCCGCTGGGCGGCGGCGAACCGGATCCCCCTTGTGCCGCGCGGCAGCGGGACCGGTCTCTCCGGCGGCAGCGTCGCGGCCGACGCCTCCGGCGTGGTCGTCTGCATGCTGCGGATGAACCGCATCCTGGAACTCGACCCCCGCAACCTGACGATCCTCGTCGAGCCCGGCGTAATCACGCAGCAAATCGACGACGCGGCCGCGGCCGCAGGACTCTTCTACCCGCCCGACCCCGGCTCGATGAAGGTCTCGACGATCGGCGGCAACGTCGCCAACAACGCGGGCGGGCTGCGGGGCCTCAAGTACGGCGTCACGCAGGACTACGTGATGGGTCTCGAGGTGGTCACCGCGACTGGCGATGTCGCATGGCTCGGCGGTCCCTGCGTCAAGGATGTCGCGGGCTACTCGATGCGCGACCTCTTCATCGGCTCCGAGGGCACCCTCGGGTTCCTCACGCGCATCCTCCTCAAGCTCGTCCCGCGACCGGCCGCCCGGCGGACGCTCATGGCGCTGTTCGACCGCATGGAAGACGCGGCCGAGACCGTGTCGGCCATCATCGCCGCCCCGATCGTCCCCTGCACGCTCGAATTCCTCGACCGCCGCACGATGCAGTGCGTGGAGGCCTACGCGCACGTCGGGCTTCCCTCCGACTGCGAGGCCCTGCTGCTGATGGAAACCGACGGCCACCCGGCGGTCGTCGCGGAGGAGGCCGACCGCATGGCCGCCATCGCCCGCGACCACGGCGCGCGGACCGTCACCGTCGCGCGCGACGCGCAGCACGCCGCCGAACTCGCCACG
>CAYXFW010000517.1:402-2878 GCA_964464305.1 uncultured Verrucomicrobiota bacterium | reverse complement strand
GCGAGCGGGCCGACGACTATCCGGCGATCACCCCTGCGGTCGACTATCTCTACCGTGACCGCTTCAAGAAGAGCCTGATCTACGCCGAACGCGAGTCGGATATCACGCTCCAGGGAGAGGGCGTTGTGGACGGGCAGGGGAAGCTGTTCCCTGCGCAGAAGGGCGACGATCTCGGGCGGCCGTACCTGGTCCGCTTCAGCGAATGCCGCAACGTGCGTGTGAGCGGTCTCACGTTCCGGGACTCGGCGCGCTGGCTGTCGCACTATCTCGTCTGCACCAATGTCGAGATCGAGGGCGTGACGATCCATAGCCGCGTCCGCGAGAACCGCGACGGCATGGACATCGACAGTTGCGACGGCGTTCGGATCGCTCATTGCGACGTGTACAGCGGCGACGACTCAATCGTGCTCAAGTCGACGGCCGGCATCCCGTGCCGGCGGGTGACCGTCAGCGACTGCCGCCTTTCGAGCCTCGCGGCCGCGATCAAGCTCGGAACCGAGTCGCAGGGCGGCTTTGCGGACATCCTTTTTCGCGACTGCACCGTCTACGACAGCCCGGGCGACGGCATTGCCATCGAGGAGGTTGACGGCGGAATCTGCGAGCGCGTGACGGTGTCGAATATCGTCATGCGGAACGTCGGGATCCCGATTTTTGTCCGGCTCGGCAACCGGGGCACCGCGATCCCCGGCCGGCCGAAGCCGGGGGTCGGGCGGATGCGCGACATCGTCATCCGGGACATCGACGCGACCGACGCCGGCCCGCAGGGATGCTCGGTCTCGGGCATTCCGGGGCACCCGGTCGGGCGAGTGACGATCGAGAACGTCCGCCTGCGCTTCGCCGGCGGCGGCACGTCCGAAAATGCCGCGAGGATTCCTCCGGAAAGAGAACCCTCGTACCCGATGGGGAACATGTTCGGCACGCTGCCGGCCTTCGGCTTCTTCTGCCGTCATGTCGCGGGGCTGACGTTGCGGAACCTCGACCTGTCCGTCGCAATGCCGGATGCGCGCCCGGCCATCGTGACGAACGACGTGACCGGCTACGAGGGCCCAGGGGCGGGCTTCGCCCGCACGGAAGACGGAAGACAGAAGACGGAAGGACCGGCGGCCACCGTCGGCGGGACGGGCGCCGTGCCGCGTGCCGCCTCCGAGGATGCCCCCCTCGACCCCTACGCCCTCGACCCGGCCTACTGGCAGTCGTTCTGGCAGGATGCACCGGAGAGCCGGATGGGGAGGATGCGGCAATGAATGCTTGGAGTGTCGGTTGTTCCAAACGGACGGCACATCCGTTCACCCTGGGATCCGTTCGATCCGTGAGATCCGTGGTGCTCGCGGCGGGTCTCGCGCTGGCTGCGGGGATGGCGGCCGCGGCCGGGCCGCCGGCACTGCGCGCGGGGGCGGCGCGGAGCAACATCACGCCGGACCTCGGTGGCGACATCATCGGCGGGTTCCACCCGTTCCCGGCGAAGCATGTCCATGACGAGCTCTGGGCAAAGTGCCTGGTGCTGGACAGCGGCGAGACGCGCGTCGCCCTGGTCGTCTGCGACGTGCTGGGCCTCTCCCATCTGGTCTGCCGCGAGGCGCGCCGTGTGGTGCAGGAGGAGACGGGCATCCCGGCGGCCAACGTGATGATCGCCGGCACGCACACCCATTCCGCGGTCAGCGTCATCGGCGAGCGCTTCATGGCGAGCCCGGAACTCACCGCATACCAGCGAACGGTCGTGCGGCGCATCGCCGACGCCGTGCGATGCGCGATCAACAACCTCGCGCCCGCCCGGATCGGCTGGACCTCCGCGGCCGAACCGCGCCACGTGTTCAACCGCCGCTGGTTCATGAAGCCGGGCACGATCGCGACGAACCCCCTGGGCGGAGTGGACCAGGTGAAGATGAACCCGCCGCGAGGCAGCCCGGACCTTGTGAAGCCGGCGGGGCCGACGGATCCCGAGATCGTCTTCCTCGCGGTTCAGTCGACCAACGGACAGCCCGTTGCGCTGCTGGCCAACTACTCGCTCCACTACGTCGGTGGCGTGCGCGGCGCGGACATCTCGGCGGACTACTACGGGATGTTCTCGGACCGGATTCAGCAGCTCCTCGGCGCAGACCGGACCGACCCGCCTTTTGTCGCGATGATGTGCAACGGGACCAGCGGGAATATCAACAACATCGACTTCACCCAGCCGGCCCCGAAGGCAGCGCCCTACGAGCGGATGCGCGAGGTAGCGGAGGCCGTGGCCCAGGCCGTCTTCGGCGCCTATCCGTCGATCCAATGGCGCGACGCCGTGCCGCTCGGGGCGGCGTTCGAAGAACTGGAGGTGGGGTTCCGCCACCCGTCGCCCGGGCAGCTCGAACGCGCCAGGGGCATCGTGGCCGCGCAGAAGCCCGGGGCGAAGACGACGTTGGAGGAGATCTATGCGGACCGCATTCTCCGCGTGAACGAGTATCCGGCCCGTGGCTCGATCCCGCTGCAGACTCTTCGCATC
>CAYXFW010000517.1:0-392 GCA_964464305.1 uncultured Verrucomicrobiota bacterium | reverse complement strand
CGCATCGGCGATCTCGGCATGGCGACGATACCCCTCGAGGTGTTCGTCGAGATCGGCCTCGAGATGAAACGGCGCAGCCCGTTCAAGCCGTCGTTCGTCGTCTCCATGGCCCACGGGTACTTCGGCTACCTGCCGACGGTCGAGCATCACGCGCTCGGGGGCTACGAGACGTGGCTGGGCACCAGCCGGCTGGAGGTCGAGGCCGCGCCGAAGATCGTGACGCAATTGCTCGGCATGTTGCGTGCGCTTCACGAGACAAAGTGAGAGGAGAACACGAAATCATGACTCATCAACCGATATTGGCCGCATATCCTGCGATCGGCGGGGCTGGCCGCCCCACCGTATCCGGGATCTTCATGGGATGGAGGGTAGGGCCGGGCCGCTGGCCCGGC
>CAYXFW010000516.1:0-2879 GCA_964464305.1 uncultured Verrucomicrobiota bacterium | reverse complement strand
CGTGTTCCTGCTCGACTCCGCCGCCCGCGGGGCCGACTGGCCCTGCTGGCGCGGACCGGAGCGGAGCGGAGCGGCGGCGGCGGACGCACGGTTCCCCGCCGCGCAGCTGGAGGAAGCCGCGAAGCCGCTGTGGACCAGCGAGACAATCCTCGCGGAGCGCGACGGCGGTTACGGCTCGCCCGTCGTCGCGGACGGGCGCGTCTACGTCTACAGCTGCTGGCGGACGAAAACCCCGGTGGTCCACCGCATCCTCCGCGAGGAGAACCTTGCCGACATCGGCGTCCGCCGCCCCGCGGCGCTGAACGACGCCGCCCACGCCGCCATCGAGGCTGCACGCGCCGCGCCGGAACGGAAGGCCGTTGCCGCGGACGATCTCGACGGCTGGATGGAGAAGTGGGTGGCCGCGAACCTGTCTGCGGAACAACGAAAGGCCCCCGGGGTCGTGTCGTATGCGACGGACCGCCTCCGCCGCGGCGAAGGCGCCCCGCCGGCCGAGACGCTCGAGATCCTCGCCTCGATCCTTGAACGCAAGTTCGCCGACGACGCCGCGCTCGAGGCATGGGCGGCGACGAGCGGCCTCGATCCGAAGCTCTGGCGTTCCCAGTTCCGCCCGAGGATCCCGGACTTCGAACGCGCCGAGGAGGACATCCTCTTCTGCCTCGACGCGAAGACCGGCGCCACGCTCTGGAAATTCGCGCGGCCCAGCCGTTCGACGCGGTGGAGCTCGTCCACCACCCCCTGCGTCGCCGCCGGCGGGGTCTACTTTCTCGGCGCACAGTGCACCGCGTATGCGGTCGACGCGGCCACCGGGGCCGAACGCTGGAAGACGTCCCTCGCAGGCCCGACCGAGGCCGGCAACGGGCATAACTCGTCCTTCGCCTTCGCGGACGGGAAGCTCTTCGTCATGGCCGGACGCCTCGTCGCGCTCGACGCCGCGTCGGGCAGGATCCTCTGGGAACGAAAAGAGGCCTCCGGCTTCAGCAGCTCGCCCGCGATCTGGCGCGGCAACGGACGCACCCTCGTCATCGCCGGGGAATCGCGCGACCGGATCGCCGTCGACACCGCCACCGGCGCGATCGCATGGCGCGTGGCCGCCCCAGGGCCCTCGACGCCCGCCATCGCCGGCGACCTGATGGCCTTCGCCCACGGCCGCGGATTGACCGCGTGGCGCCTCTGCGAGACCGGCGCGGTCAAGATCGCGGAAACCGACAAGGGCGGCTCGAAGGGCGGCAGCGCCATCGCCGCAGGCGCCCGCGTCTATTCCGGCAGCTTCGAGGCCGCATGTCTCGACACCTCGACCGGCTCGCTGCTCTGGTCCGCCCCCCGCGGCACCGATCACTACTCCTCGGGCGCCCTCGCCCTCGGAAAACTCTGGGTCCTCGGAAAGAACCGCCTCGCCGCCCTCGACCCCGACACCGGCGCGGAATTCGCCCGGATCCGCGTCGACTACCTCAAGTGCGCCTCCCCCGCCTTCGCGGACGGAAACGTCTTCCTCCGCACCCGCAAAGCCGTCGTCTGCTACAACCTCACCGTCAGGTAACCGCACGGACCGCGCACGCCTGGGGAAAACGCTGCCGCATCGTCCCCCATCGCCACAATCAGCCGAAGCAGCCCTGAAACTGCAGCGCCTCGCACACCCCCGGGAGAAGGAACCCCGGAACGCCCGCTTGACTCGCCGCAACGCCAGGCTCAAAGTTTCCCGCGATGGAGAAACACCGAAGGAAGCCGTGCGCGTTTGAACCCGCGTCCGCCCATGAAAGGCAACGGGGCGCAGGATCAACGTCATGCGGCACTGCGGAATGAAAACGGCCTTGCACATTGCGGAGAATATCCATGCGAAAGATCATCGTCCTGACGTTTGTTAGCCTCGACGGGGTCATGCAAGCGCCGGGCGGACCGCAGGAGGATACCGACGGCGGCTTCAAGTATGGCGGCTGGGCTGTGCCACATTTCGACGAGCGGCTTGGAGTCATCATGCACGAACAGATGACTAAACCGCGCGATCTCTTGCTTGGAAGAAAGACCTATGAAATATTCGCGTCATATTGGCCCGCACATGAAAGCGAGTGGCCGGGCATCCATTCTGCTACGAAGTACGTCGTTTCGAACACTCTCGCTGATTCCCTTTGGCACAACACTGTCTTCGTCAAGGATGACGTCGTGGAGGAAATGGGGAGATTGAAGCATCAAGACGGCCCCGATCTCCAGGTGCACGGCAGCAGCCAGCTTCTCCAGACGCTCTTCCGGCATGACCTGGTGGATGAGCTGTGGCTTAAGATCTTTCCTCTTACCCTCGGCACGGGTAAGCGTCTTTTCGGCGAACGCGCTGTTCCAGCCGCCTTCCACCTCACGCACGCAGAGTCAACGCCATGTGGTGTCATCGTCGCCAGATATCAACGAGCCGGGGACGTGAAGACGGGGTCCTTTGGAGCTTAAGGCATTGTGTCTGTGCACCCCGCCGACCGGTCGCCGAGGCCGTCAAGGTGAGCGTTCGCCCACAGCGATAAACCGGAGAATCCGGAGTTGGACACTTGTGAAATGAAGATCTCCCCGCAGCTCAAAGGTGCAGTGAAGGCTGTCGCCGTGCTCTTGTTGCTGTTGCTGTGTCTGTGGGCCTATGGCGGGCACCAACTTCACGTGTGGACTCCGGTGGGGTACCTGCACTACGCACAATGCGTTCTTGGTATCCAGCCACTGGGTTTCTGGCTGTGGCACGAGAGGCTGTCACCGAACAGCAACATGTCGGATCTTCTGGAACGCGTGCGACCGTCCAGGGTCACCCAGTACGGACAGTGGACGGAGATGACGTTCGTCCCTGGGTGTTTCAAGCTGCAGGACGACGGGATACTTCTCGGTGAGCACATTGGCGTTCTGGCAAG
>CAYXFW010000515.1:0-2884 GCA_964464305.1 uncultured Verrucomicrobiota bacterium | reverse complement strand
CGGCCCAGACGGTGTACATCGGCACCTATTCCCAGCGCGGCAGCGAGGGGATCTACATGTCGCGACTCGACCCGGCCACGGGCCAACTGGCGGCGCCCACGGTGGCGGCGAAGGCGACGAATCCCTCCTTCCTGGCCCTGCACCCGAAGCTTCCGGTGCTCTACGCGGTGAACGAGACGGGGCGCTACGAGGGGAAGCCCGTTGGCGCCGTGATCGCGTTTGCGGTGGATGAGACGACGGGGGCGCTGACGGAGCTCAACCGCGAGCCGACCGGCGGGCCGGTGCCGTGCCATCTGGCGGTCGATGCGACCGGTTCCCACCTGGTCATCGCCAACTACGTCGACGGCACGGTCGCCTCGTTCCCGCTCGCGCCGGACGGCCGGCTGAAACCCGTCGCGCAACTGCTGCGCCACGAGGGCTCGGGTCCAAACGCCCGCCGACAGAAGGGGCCGCACGCGCATGGCGTCACGTTTGCGCCCGCGAATGACTTTGTGTTCGTCCCGGATCTCGGCATCGACCGGGTGGTCGGGTACCGGTTCGACGCGAAGACCGGGCGTCTCGACCGGCACGAGCCGGCCTGCGGGATCCTGCATCCGGGCGCCGGCCCGCGGCATTTCGCGTTCCGGCCGGACGGGAAAACGGCCTACGCGGTCAACGAACTCGACGCCACGGTCACGGCGTTCCGATGGGCCGGGAACGAACTGAAGTCCTTCGCCACCGTGCCCGGCGCGCCGAAGGGGTTCGAAGGGACGAACACGGCCGCGGAAGTCGTCGCGCACCCGTCCGGCCGTTTCCTCTACACCTCGAACCGCGGCCACAACAGCATCGCGGTCTTCACGCTCGACGCCGACGGAAAGCCCGCGCCCGTGCAACACCAGTCCACCGGCGGCCGTGCGCCGCGGAATTTCACGCTCGATCCCGCCGGCCGGTTCCTCGTGGCGGCGAACCAGGATTCGGACAACATCCTCGCGTTCCGCGTGGATCCCGACACGGGCCGCCTCACGCCCACGGGAAGCGAAATCGCCGTTGCGGCGCCGGTCTGCGTCCTGTTCCGCTGAGTCCCTGCCTCACACGGCGGCCGGAGGCGCGAGGCGCGAGCCGGTGACGCGCGCGGGGATGCCCATGGCAATGCTGTAGTCGGGGATGTCCTTCGTGACCACCGCGTGCGCGCCGACGATCGAGTGCGCGCCGACGGTCACGCCGTCCATGACGGTCGCGCGCGCGCCAAGCCATGCGCCATCGCCGATTTGCGCGCCGCCGCAGTGCGTGTAGGGCTGGTCCAGGATCGGGATGTCGGTGCGCGAACTCTCGTGCCCGGCGCCGACGACGTAAACCCATGCGGCCAGCAATGCCTTCTCGCCGATGCGGGTCCGGCCGAACGATCCGATGCGGCAGTACGCCCCGAGGTTGCAGCCGGCGGCCAGCTCGATCGAACCGTCCGTGGTGGTGATCATCGTGCAGAGGCCGACGAACGCGCCGGCGCCGACGACGATGCCCCCGTCCGCCGACGATCCCTTGGCATCGAGTAGAACGCCGTCGCTCAGGACGACGCGGTCGCCCAGCGCGATACGGCCCGGGTGCCGGATGGTCAGGTTGCGTCCGAAGATGACCTTGCGGCCGCAGGCCCGGAAGAGGCCGGGGTAGAACTTCGCGCGCAGCCAGTACCCGAGCGCTCCGGGCCACGGCCCGAAGACGCTGGTGATGAACTCGTACTTGAGAAACGCGCCGAACCCGGCGTCGCCGACCATCAGGCGCCGGTATTTCGCCAGCGCGCCCGACCCGGCATCCTGCAGCGCATCCTGCGCCCCTCGTCGTCCTTCAGCCATGCCGAAGTATTACCCCCCGCACGCCCCGACGCCAAGCGCGCAATGCGGGACCCGATCCTCATCCCCTTCGTTTGCTCTTCCGGCACGGCGGTCGAGGCTGCTAGGCTGCGCGCATGAGCCGTACATCCGTCCTCCTCGCCGCGTTCATTCTGGCCACCGCCGCCGCGCGCGCCGCGGTCGCGCCGAACGTGCTCGTGATCCTGACGGACGACCAGCGATGGGACGCCCTCTCCCTTGCCGGCCACCCGCGCCTGAAGACGCCGAACATCGACCGCATCGGCCGCGAGGGTGTCCATTTCCGCAACGCCTTCTGCACAACGTCGCTCTGCTCGCCGAGCCGCGCGAGCCTGCTGAGCGGCCTGTACGCCCACGGCCACGGCGTCGTGAACAACTTCACCGATTACCCCCATTCCCTCGCCTCGTTTCCGCGCGCGCTGCAAACCGCCGGCTACGCGACCGCCTACATCGGCAAGTGGCACATGGGGGAGGACGACGATTCGCCGCGGCCGGGCTTCGACTGGTTCGTCACGCACAAGGGCCAGGGGAAGTACTGGGACACCGAGTTCAACCTCAACGGCGCGGGCCGCGGCGCCATCACCGGCTACTACACGCGCGTCGTGACCGACATGGCCCTCGACTGGATCGAGCGCCCGCGCGGCGGCAAGCCCTGGATGCTGATGCTCGGCCACAAGGCGCCGCACAGTTTCTACACGCCCGAACCGCGGTTCTCGAACGCCTTTGCCGGCGTCGCCATCCCCTACCCCGACTCCGCGTTCCACCTCGACGGCAAACCGGACTGGATCCGCCAGCGCATGCCGACGTGGCACGGCATCCACGGCCCGCTCTTCGACTGGCGCAAGAAGTTCCCCGACGCGAGCCCGGCGGCCATGAAGGATTTCGAGGCGATGACCCGCGCCTACTGGGGCACGCTGCTTTCGGTCGACGAGAGCGTCGGCCGCCTTCTTGCCGCCCTCGAACGGCGCGGCGAACTGGACCGCACCATCGTCGTCTTCCTCGGCGACAATGGACTCCTCAACGGCGAGCACGGCATGGTCGCC
>CAYXFW010000514.1:0-2885 GCA_964464305.1 uncultured Verrucomicrobiota bacterium | reverse complement strand
CGATATCGTGCGCGCCCCAGCCGGTGATCATGCCGGCGCCGAACTGCTCGCAGCGCAACCATCCCGGCCGGGCCGTCACACTCTTCTGTGGATGGACGCGGTCCTCGGTGTAGTAGACCTGCGGCGTCGGTCCGAGCCACATGTCGTAGTTGAGGTTCTCCGGCACGGGCATCTCCGCCGGATTGCCGCCGGGCGGGTCGGCGGGCGTGCCGAGGATGACCTCCTTGAGCCTGCCGATGCGGCCGCTGCGGACGAG
Organism: uncultured Verrucomicrobiota bacterium; assembly: GCA_964464305.1. Lineage (GTDB taxonomy): Bacteria > Verrucomicrobiota > Kiritimatiellia > PWTM01 > PWTM01 > VGWF01. The sequence goes on along the minus strand of CAYXFW010000514.1, from coordinate 2,629 downwards.
GTCGCACGCGAGCCGGAAGTGCGGCGTCGAGCGGAGCTGGCTGCCGACCTGCAGAATGCGGCCGGTCTTGCGGACCGTGTCCGCCATCTGCCGCCCCTCGCGGATCGTGAGCGACATCGGTTTTTGCAGGAAGATGTCCTTGCCCGCCAGCGCCGCCTCGATCGTCGGCTGCGCGTGCCAGTGGTCCGGCGTGCAGATCACGACGGCGTCGATGGATTTGTCCGCGATCATCTCGCGGCAGTCCGGGAAGGTCTTGAGCTTCATGCTGCCGGCGGCGCCGAGAGCCTTGTCATAGCCCGCCTCGATGGCGGTCTTCTCGGCCTCCATGCGCAGCCGGTCGACATCGCTCACCGCCACGATCCGCGCCTCGCCATGCCATTGCAGCAGTCCCGGCACATTCAGCGTCCGCGCGATGCGTCCGCACCCGATCAGGCCGATCTGGATGCGGTTGCCCGGCGCCCCCGCGCCGAACACGGTGGACGGGAGGATGGTGGGGAACCCCGCCGCAACGACGCCCGCTGCCGCCCCCTTGAGAAACTGCCGTCGCGAAGAATCTGCCGTCCTACGAGTCCTCATGGCATCCGTCCTTCCCCTGCGCAGCCCCGCCCGCCCGCAGCTGCGACGATGGCCGGAGTATGGCACAACCGATGCGGGAATCGAGGCCGACGGCCTGCGAATCCGCGGCCCCCTGCGTCCGACCGGTTTCGCGCCTTGCGGCAACTGCCGCCCGCGGTGGCGCGGGCGATCCGAGTCCGATCGTTCGAATCATGAAATTCGTCTGTGCCATGGCGGAACTTCATGGTACAGGGATCGACCATGAGGAGACAGATATGAGAATCGCATTCGTCGTGTCGGGCGTCGTTCTCGCGGCGGCATGGGCCGGTCTGCGCGCGGAGGCGGCGGACGCGTCCGCCCTCGCCAGCCCGGCGGCACTAACCGTGGAGTACATGACCGATCCCGTCGGGCTGGATGCGCCGGCGCCGCGGCTGAGTTGGAAGCTGGCGGCGGCGCGCGCGGATGCGAAGAACCTCCGGCAGGGCGCCTACCAGGTGCTTGTCGCGTCGACGGCGGAGAAGCTCACGCGGGACGAGGGCGATCTCTGGGACAGCGGCCGCGTCGCCTCGGAACAGTCGCTCAACATCGCCTACGCCGGCAAGCCGCTGGCGACCTCTCAGCGCTGCCATTGGAAGGTCCGCGCATGGGAGGCCGGCGCGCCCGATGCGCCGTCGGCGTGGAGCGCCCCGGCGCGCTGGATCATGGGCGTCGTGCGACCGGAGGACTGGAAGGCGAAGTGGATCGGCGCCAACGCTGCGACGCGTCCGCAGGCCGACCTCGCCGGCGCGCAGTGGATCTGGACCGGCGACGCGGAGGGCCTCGACAAGGCCCCCGTGGGCAAGCGGTACTTTCGAAAGGTCTTCGATGCGCCACAGAACGTCGCCGACGCGCCGGCGATGCTGGCGATCACGGCGGACGACCAGCACGAGGTCTACATCAATGGCCAACTTGCGGCCAAGACCTGGGGCCACCTGAACGACCCGCGCTGGATTCGCTTCATCGATGTTTCGAAGTTCGTGAAGGCCGGCCGCAACCTGATCGCGGTCATGGTGACCAACGAGAAGCCCGGCCCGACCGGCCTGCTTGCGCTCCTCACGTTCGCCGGCGGCGCGACGGTGCCGACGGATGCAAGCTGGACCTCCTCCGCGAAGGCGCCGAAGGACTGGAAGGAAGCCGTCGACGTTGCGGCCGTCGCCGGGCGGAAGGCCGCCGTGGCCGCGGGCCCGGCCGACTGCAAGCCGTGGGGCCGGATCGAGCGGCGGGTCGAAACCGTTTCGCCTGCGTTCGAGACGACATTCGACGTCGCCAAGCCGGTTCGCGAGGCACGCTGCACATCACCGGCCTCGGTTTCTACGAGGCCAGCCTCAACGGCGTGCGCATCGGCACCAAGGTGCTCGATCCCGCGCCGACCCGTTACGACAAGCGCGTGCTCTACTCGACGTACGACGTCACGGCCCGGATGCGGCCGGGTTCGCACCGGCTGAACGTCCTGCTCGGCCACGGCTGGTACGACGTGCGCAGCGTGGCGGTCTGGAATTTCGACAATGCACCCTGGCGCGACTTTCCGCGCATGCTGGCACAACTCGAGATCGTCTACGGGGACGGCACGCGCGAGACCGTCGTCAGCGACGCGTCGTGGAAACAGGTCGCCAGCCCCATCGGCTTCGACTGCATCCGCGAGGGCGAGGTGATCGGGAAGCTGCCGCCCGGCGCGCCGGATCTCGCGGCGTCGCCGCTTCCGGTCGAGGTCGTCCCGGCGCCCGCGGGGAAACTCGCGGCTTCGGCGTTGCCGCCCGCGGTCATCGCGCGAGAGATCAAGCCTATCGCGGTGCGCGAGGTGCGGCCCGGTGCGTGGACGGTCGACTTTGGGCAAAACATTGCCGGCTGGGTCCGGCTTGCGATCCGGGGACAGCGGGCAGGGGATGTGGTCACGATCCGCTATGCGGAGAAGCTGAAACCCGACGGTAGCCTCAGCCTCGAGGGCACGGACGCCCATTTCCGCTACCCGGCCTCGGTCCGCGTCCTTCCGGGCGGCTGGTTCCAGACCGACCGCTTCGTTTGCGTGAGCGGCATG
>CAYXFW010000513.1:0-2905 GCA_964464305.1 uncultured Verrucomicrobiota bacterium | reverse complement strand
TCTGGTGGATGTGGCAGTCGGTGACGCGGCTCCTGGCCAGATGGTCTGCGCGGATGCCGATTCCGCCCGCGTTGCAGATCTCGAGGTTCTCGAACGCGCACTGCCGGGCATGGACGGCATGGATGGCGCCGTCGAACGCGGTCGCACCGAAGCTGGCCGGCTTGAGCGGCGCGGTCGTGGCCTGCACGGTCAGGCCGCGGAGCGTGACGTTCTCGACCGGCTTCGGCTGGGTGCCGGACAGGCTGATGACCCGCTCGGCGGTCGGGGCGATGATCCGGATCTTCGTCATGTCCTCGTCGGGGAGCGGCCAGTAAACCAGGCGTCCGGCGGTCCGGTCGAGATACCACTGGCCCGGACGGGTCATGCCCTCGCGCGTGTTGTAGATCACGTACTTCCGGCGGTTCAGCGCCCCCGGCGGCCAGGCGGGTTCCGAGGAGAGGATCAGCGCGTGCCGCTGGAGGTCGTTGCTGACGATCCCCACGAGGGACTCGGCCCACATGTGGTACATGCGGACCTCGGCGTTCCGCACGTCGAGCGTGGCCGGGATGTCCTCCGGCTTGTACGGCATGGTGGTCGATTCATCGTGTGTGGGCTTGCGCTCCCAGTGCCCCGCCACGGCGGGCAGCAGCGGCAGACTCCATGTGCCCAGGTTCTCGAGGGTGTTGGTGCCCGGGTACACCGCACGCTCGGCCATCCGGCCGTTCACGACCAGGGCCCGGAAGTCCCACGTGCCTTCCTTCACGCCCCGAAGTTCGGCGTACCAGAAACTCTCGCCGTCGCGCTTCCAGTCGGTCACCGGTCTTCCGCCGTACAGCACCGTCGCGTTCGTGGACGCCGCCTCGACGGTGAGCCCATTGTCCCGGGCATCGAGGGTCAGGGGGGTCTCGAGAAAATACTCGCCCGCTGCCACCTTCACCGTGTGCGGTCCTTCGCCCGCCTTGCGCGCCAGATCCCGCGCGGCGTCGAGCGAGGCCAGCGGCTTCGCCTGCGTTCCCGAATTCGTATCGCTGCCGCGCGGCGCCACATGGAAGGTGGCCGCCCGGCCGGCCGGGCACGCGGCCACCGTCACGCCCGCCACGAGGGCCATCAACGAAGACTTCATCCGTGCTTGCATCCTTGCCCCCTTGGAAACCCGCGCTTCGAATGGCAGATATCCGCGCCCGTTGAGCCCGGTCCGAAAGAACATCTCCATGCCGGGAGGTTGCCACGGGAGCCGAATGTGTCAAGCCGGCCCTGCGACCCCGGATCCTCGCCTGAGCGTTTGGGGTGGCAACGAGCGCACCCCTGGTGGACGCATGAATGCGGCCGCGACGGAGCGCGGCCCTCCAGAAGGCACCATCGAGACCCACGAGAGGATGGCCTTGGAGGGCCGCGCTCCGTCGCGGCCGTGCGGAAACCTCCGGGAGCCCACGCGCGGTTCAACAGACTCCGTGTGTGAGCTTCGCGTCGTCCCATCCGGCCCTGGCGATGCGCAGGAGCGTGCCGTAGATCGCGTCGAAACCCGGAGGGTTGTCGTTCACCCGTTTCCGGACGGCGTGGCACCGGCGGCCGGAGCGGATGAACTCACTCTCCCGGCCGGGCCATGCGGCCGAGGAAGAGGACGGCACCCGACGGGCGGTCGCGGAGGGCGAAGAGGAAGGGGCGGTTGGCGCGGAACTCGACCGGCTTCGACGGCATCGCAGCGCCCCGCTCCATGACGACGGCCGTCGCGGCGGCGGCCTCGGTGCCCTTTTCGTTGACCTCGATAAAGGCCTTGTGGAGGACAATGCTGACGAAGAGGTCCCGCGTCCCGGTCATACCGGAGAAATCGGCCTTGCTGGAGTCGAACGCGTCGCGCATGCCCAGGGCGGCGAGCGGTTCGTTCAGGACGAACTGCGCCTCGATCTTAAAGCGGGGGAGGGCGACGTCCACGGTTTGAGGCACGACGGCTCCGCAGACGGCATCGAACCCCTCCGTCGCGATGCGCGCCTCGAGGTCCCCGAGTTTCCCCGCCTCAGGCAGCAGGACCACCATCGAGAGGTTGCGGCCGCGGTAGGGCAACTCGCACACTTGGAGGCCGGGTTCCGCGCGGTAGCCGACGCGTTCGAGGTGCGCCTGCATCAGGTCCGCCCGAACGGTGCGGCCCGGGGCGATGTGGAATGGGGCGGCCTCGGTCCGGTTTTCCGGGAACGACGTTTCCCATGCGCCGTGAAAGTAGATGGCGTTGGCCAGGACCATGCGGGTCACGGGGGACAGCAGTCCTGCGGGCACCAGGTTGCGGATGCGGTTCCGCGTCCGGCTTTCCACCCAGCCGTTGATTTCCTGCCGTGCGGCCTCGGCGCGGTCGGCGAAGTCCGCCTCCGCGAAGCCGGCGGCGAAGACAAGTTCGACGCCCCTCGCGAACGCCGGGAGCAGACGATAGGATTTCTGGACCCAGACCCGGTTGGCGATGTCGAGCGTGACCTCGTCCCTCGCGCCGGCCGCCTCCATCCGGTCCCGCAGCGCGACGAGCGCGGTGCTGCGCGCCGTCTTCTCCGCCGGCAGCCCGAGGGTCCGGACTATCTGGGCCTCGGTGTCCCCGGCAGCGCCGGCGGCCACCATGGACATGGCGCCGTGAACGCTGAACGGCGAGGCGACGAAGTTGCCCTGCTTCGACTGCGCGAGATTGCCGAAGAACGACGAGGCGAAGCGGTTCGCGGCGCCGGCCGCCTCCCGCGCCGAACCCGGCCCGGGGCGGATTGCGGACTGGGCTGCCGCGGGATGGACGGAGGCAGCGAGGACGAGCCCGACACAAGCCACTCGAATGCGTAGGTTCATGGTGACCGCTCCTGTTGTTGCCCAGTATACGCACACCCCGCGGGATGTCTTCATCTTTAATTTGATTCCCCGCAGCGCAGACCTGCATAGCCGTGAACGCGACGATTTG
>CAYXFW010000512.1:0-2914 GCA_964464305.1 uncultured Verrucomicrobiota bacterium | reverse complement strand
CCGGGGAGCCGCGCCCGATGCGGAGGAAGCGATCAGGTACCGGATTCCCACGTTCGTCCTGAACGGGAACCTGGTCCATTTTGCGGCGTTCAAGAAGCACATAGGGTTCTACCCGACGCCATCGGGCATCGCTGCATTCAGCAAGGAGCTGTCCTGTTTCAAATGCGCAAAGGGCTCGGTCCGGTTTCCCAACGACAAGCCGATCCCCTTGCGCCTGGTGAATGAAATCGTCAAGTTCAGGGCACGAGAAGCCCGGTCGAAGTCGGGCTGAGACTACACGCCGATCCCGTGCCGGCGCGATCGACCCAGCACGGTACGAAGCGGTGTGGTTGCGTACGGAATGGGACCCGCGTGAACGGGAGGTATAAGAACCCGACCCGTGGGGAGCGGTCAGCCGGGTCAAGCGGATGAGGATGCGTCGTTGCCCTTACACCCACAGCCGCCGTCCTTGCCGCCACAGCAGCCGCCGGGGGCCCGGGCTACGGCCTTGGCGCGCTCGGCTTGGGGATCGAAATCGCACGAACAGGCCCCCAGGCGCTTCTTCCGGCCGATCAGGATGCCCACCCCGATGCCGAGGAAGCAGAGCCCGAAGACCGCCACGACCACCGCCAGAAGGACCAGGAATGACCCGCTCATGGACTCATGGTACCATCGCGCAGGCCATGGCACAAATGAGACCGACTGGAAAGATCCGCGGAATCGTATTCGATATGGACGGCGTCCTGTGCGACACCGAGGCGCTGATGGCCGAGGCGTCCTGCGCGATGTTCCGCGAAACTCATGGCGTCCGCCCCGTTCCCGGGGATTTCCATGAGTTCATGGGCCGCGGCTCCGAGGCGTACTTCGGGGGTGTGGCGAGGAAACATGGGGTCGAGACCGTCCTGCCCCGCGATCGGGACCGGACCTATGGCATCTTTCTCGATGCCATCCGCGGCCGGCTTCACCCCTTGCCCGGCGCCCGCCCGTTTGTGACCGCAGCCCGCGCCGCGGGGATCCGCCTGGCCGTCGCCACCAGTGCCGACCGGATCAAGCTCGACGCCATTCTCCAGGAAATCGGACTGCCGCACTCTTCATTCGACGCGCTGGTGACCGCGGACGACGTGACGCACAACAAGCCAGATCCCGAGATCTTCGTCCACGCCATGGCGAGTCTCGACGTGCCGCCGGCCGCCTGCGTCGTCGTCGAGGACACACTCCCCGGCATCGCCGCCGCCCTTGCTTCCGGCGCCCGCTGCCTCGCGCTCCACACGACCTTCCCCCGGAGCCTGCTGGCCCCGACCGGCCCCCACTGGCTCGCCTCCGACCTCGCCCACCTGCCGGACGATTTCCTTCGCGAATGCGGAATCGCAGGGTAGACGTCTGCATCTTGCTCTTGTCTCTTGCTCCCCCACCGACTATGGATCGTGGACAACCCGAGGCGTCCATGAAAGCCACCATCACCGACCTCGACCGTGCCCTGGCCCGCATCTGCGAGCTTTGCCCGGTCTGCCGCACAGCCCGCCGCCATCCGGAGGGCGCGGCAAATGCCTTCGTGCGCCGGATCGAGGGACGCGTTTGCCCGTTCTGCCGCGCCTACGCCCGTGTCCATGGTCGGCCGTCGCATGCGTCGGCGCCGTGGGCCCCGAAAGGCTGACATGAACCCAAACGAAGACCCCGCCCGGCCCGGCGCCGCGACCGAGCATCCCGCCGACGTCGCCGACCGCCTCCAGTCCCTCCCGGCAAGCGAGGGCGCCGCGCTTCTCCGAACCCTGCCGTCCGGCGATGCCGCCCGGGCTTTGGCCGAGATGGACCGCGCTTCGGCCGCAGCCCTCGCAGGTGAGCTCTCGCCGGCCGAGGCCGCCTCGCTGCTTGGCGCCATGCCGCACGACGAGGCGGCGGATGTCGCCGCCCTCCTCGATGCCGACCGCCGCTCCGAAGTGCTCGGGAAACTCGGCGCCCCGGCGGCCGCGCGCGTCGCCGACCTCATGCGCTATCCGCCGGACTCTGCCGGCGGAATCATGCACGACCGGTTCATCGCCCTGCCCGCCGACGCCACGCTGGCCGACTGCCAGGAGCGGCTTCGCCAGTTGACCGAGGAGGACATGCCGTCCGCCGCCTACCTCTACGTGGTCGACGGCGACCGCCGCCTGCTGGGCGTCGTGGCGATCCGCGACCTCGTCTTCCGGAAGTCCGACCGCCTTGTCCGGGACGTGATGAACGCAACGGTCCGATTCGTCTCGGTCGACGACGACCGCGAAACCGTCGCGCGCCTCTTCGCGCAGTATCACTACCTTGCGCTGCCGGTGATGGACCGTGCGGGCCGGCTCGCCGGGGTCGTCGAGGCCCGACAGGTCATCGGCATCGTGCAGGACGAGGCCACCGAGGACATGCAGTTGATGGTCGGTCTCTCCGGCGAGGAGCGAACGTTCACGCCCTGGCGGACGTCGCTCGTCCCCCGCCTCACCTGGCTTCTCGTCAACCTGGCCACGACCTTCCTCGCGGCGGCGGTGGTCGGCATGTTCGAGAAGACGATCGAGAAATGGACGGTGCTCGCCGTGTTCCTGCCCATCGTCGCCGGCCAGGGCGGGAACGCAGGTATGCAGACCCTGACCGTGATCATCCGGGGAATGGCCCTCGGCGAATTGCACGGACGCGCCGCATGGGCCGCGCTCGGGAAGGAAGCGACTCTCGGGGTGCTCAACGGGCTCGCCATCGGCTTGGTTGTCGGCCTCGCGGGCTGGTGGTGGAAAGGCAGTCTCGTCCTCGGCGTCGTGGTCGCCGTGGCCATGGTCCTCAACATGATCGCCGCGGCGTTCTCGGGCGTCGTGATCCCCGCTGCGCTCCGGATGGCCCGGATCGACCCCGCGCTGGCCTCGAGCATCTTCCTCACCACCGTCACCGATGTCGCCGGCTTCTTCTTCTTCCTCGGTCTCGC
>CAYXFW010000511.1:0-2915 GCA_964464305.1 uncultured Verrucomicrobiota bacterium | reverse complement strand
TGGCGGCGCTCAGAAGCTGGGCCGGAGGCGGTGCGTCGCAGATGGGCGCGGCAGGGACGGCGAGGTTCTCGACGTTGACACGGGAGCAGGTGTTGGGCTATCTGCGGGATCTTCTTTCGGACAACAGGGATCGCACCGTGCGGGCCCTGCACATGCTGGAGAACGGCGGGTCGACGGTGATTCCGATCGTCAACGAACACCTCGCCGCCAACCCCGATCTGGCGCCGGGTGCGCGCAGCCGGTTGAAGGAAGTGTGGTATACGCTGTGTCTGAAGGGACGCGGCGCTTTGGATGCGCCTGCTGTCGCGCGGAAGCTGTTGCACGGGTCCCTCGATGTCCGGCTCAAGGCCATCGACGAGGTGGCCGGCGCGGGCATGGCCGCGTTGCCGGTGCTCAAGGATCTCCTCCAGTCGCCCGACGCCATGGTTCGCGAGACGGCCGTGGATGCGCTGGTCACGGCCGGTGCAAGTCGTGCGGTGCCGATCATCAAGGGGTGTCTGGCATCGGAGAAGAACGACGATGTCATCCACACGGCGCTCGTGGCGCTGGGCAAGACCCGCGGCAAGCGCGCCCGGGATCTGCTGATGGAGTATCTCTCCCACCGTAACGAGGACCTGGTCATGGCCGCATTGCGGAGCCTGGCCTCGTCGCGGGCGACGGTCCTGGCCAAGGATCTCCTGCCGTGTCTCCAGGATTCGCGCTGGCGCGTTCGGGTTGCCGCCCTGGAGGCCACGGAGAAGCTCAGACTGGCGGCCCTTGAGGCGGCCGTTGTCGAGCGATTGGCCGACCCGGATGCGTTTGTGAGGTTTACCGCGGTCAAGGCCCTGACCACGATTTCGGCCAAGCGTTCCCTGCCCAGACTCGAGTCGCTCTTTGTGAAGGAGGACGAACTGAAGGCGCCGATCGCCGCCGCCTTCGGGGCCATGGAGGTGCCGCTGCCTCCAGGCTTTGCCCGCGCCTTGAACGGCAAGGGCCGCGAGGTGATCCTGGCGGTCCTGGAGTCCATGAAGGGCTGCACGCTCCAGGATCTGCCCCTCGTGGAGTCGTACCTCAACGATCCGGATCCCGACGTGGCGGTCACGGCGGTCGGACTCCTGGCCACCCGGGGCTTGGGCGACGCCCGCTGTCGGGCCCGCTTGCGGGCCGTGCTGCAGGAAGGGCGGCGGGACAAGACGTTGGCCGCCTTGGAAGCCATGCAAGGTGGCGGATCGTACCGCTATGAAAGCGAGAAGCAATTCAAGGGGATGTGGGACAGCCCGGGGGCTCCGTCCGTTCCCGCCGGAAAGACGGTCGCGGATGAGTTGCTGGATGCGTTCGGCGCTCCTTCGCAACCGGGCCCGGCAGCTTCGCCCCCAATTGCCGGGGGCGCCGCCGGGGACCTCCTGACGGCCTTCGGCGTTGCGGAGCCGCCGGACGGGGATCGAAAGCCATCGGACGAGTGTACGCTCCGCCATCTCGGCGATGCGGTCGTGGCCCTTGTGGACGCCTCGAAGGATCCCGAGGTGAAGTTCCAAGGACTCCTGGTCCTGATCTCGTGGAGCAATGCCCGTGCGGTGGCGAAGATGGAGCCCATGCTCGGGAAACGGACCGTGTCGGAACGGCGTGCCGTGGCGGAGTGGATGGGCCGGATTCCGGGAGGGGATGCCGTCGGACTGGCCCAGCGATTGCTGCAGGATTCATCGGAGGACGTTCGCACGGCCGCGGCAGGCGCCTGTCTGGAAGCCAACGGCGCGTCGGGCCTGCCGGCGGTGGCCCTGAACGCTCTTCTCCTTCCCTCGTCGCAATTGAAGCCGTGGGAGGTGGATACCGTCGGCAGCCTTCGCAACGTGAGCGGGGACCGTCGCAAGGCGCTCGCGTGTAACGAATGGGCCCAGCGGGTGCTCAAAGCCGGCTCCGGCCCCGAGCCGCTTCTGAATCTGGCGCTGTTCACGCTCGGTCACGCCGGATCGAAGTCGGATGCCGCGACCGCGGCCGCATTTGTCGGTTCGCCGAGCCCATGGCAACGCCGCGCCGCCTACAAGGCCCTGGCCGATCTGGACCGGGATGGCTTCCTCAAGTACGTGGACGCCGTGCGCACGGACCGGGCCGAGCAGGTGCGGGCCGTGCTTCCGGCCGTGTACTCGGGCGAGTCCGGCCGTTGGTTCAACTACTATGACGCCGCACATCCTGAGGAAAGCTACTTGTCGTCACGCAACGATTCCTACTACGGCTCGATGGGCAGGACCCGGCTTCCTCCCGCGGTGTGCGATGCGCTGGCGGCGTTGACGCGCGATCCCGATGCGGCGGTCCGGGTGGAGGCCTACTTCTGCCTGCTTTCCAATCGGGAGTCGCTCGATCTTGGCGCGTTCGTCGAGACCCTGCAGAGCCTGCCCGGGAAGATGGGGCTTTCCGATCGGGTCGAGCGTTTCATGAACTCGAACTACCGCGAACTCGGCCCCGGATTCCGCATCCTGCTGCCCTTCCTCGAGAGCAGTGCCCGGGAAGGCGAGGCGCTGGGCCGTATTCGCGCGCATTTCAAGGTGCGGGAGGACGACGGGGACGAGGACATCGAGATCGTGGCACGCACCAACGCGACCGCCACGGCCACGTATCTTCCGGCGCCGCAGCGAACGGGACCGGCGACCTCGCTCCGCGTGGTCTATTTCACCGTTTCGGGTTGTCCGCAGTGCAGACGGGTGAAACGGCTGCTCGACGAGGCGAGGGCGGCCCGTCCGGCCATGGTGGTGGACGAGTACAACATCCGCACCTTGCGGGCCATGCAGTTGAACGAGGCGCTCAGCGAGCGATTCGGCGTGCCTGCCAACCGGCGGCTTGTGGCGCCGGCCGTGTTCGCCGGGGCCGGTGCCCTCGTCAAATTGGACCTCACGCCGACCGCATTTCAGGAGCTGCTGGCCCGGTCGGAGGCGATGGGCGAC
>CAYXFW010000510.1:0-2918 GCA_964464305.1 uncultured Verrucomicrobiota bacterium | reverse complement strand
GCCGGTTCCCGCTGACCTTCAGCCCCTGCGGCGCGCCGGCCGCCGCGGCGACCTCCACCAGACCGACGATGCAGAACACGATCCGGAGTCGTGCGTTCATAGTACCCCGATGGTGCCCCCGGAGCCGCGGAGACGGAAGCACGAAGTTCCACGAAGAATGACATGGGGACAGAGAAACAGTGCGGCTCTCCTGTCGTTCCTCTGTTTCTATGTCCCCATGCCTCGTTACTTGTTGCGGTAAACCGCCACCTCCAGCCGATCGAGCACCACGTCCTTGCCCTGGAGCACGTTGAGCGTGAATCGGTTCTCCCCCTTATCCAGGAGTGCCAAGGGCACCTCGTAGTCCAGATAACGGGCGTGGTCCTGGGGCACGCCATCCTTGAAGAGGAGCGGGAAGAGTTCGCCTTCCACCTGGCAGGGCTTGAGGATGCGACCCTTGAGCCGGGCGAGCACGTTCACGCCGGCGACGGGCTTTTCGAACAGCAGGCGCAACACGGCGGTGTCGTCGTAGGGCGCCCGGTTCTCCGGTTGTGTGTAATCCCGTCCGACGGCGAGGGAGGCCTGCAGGTGTCGGGCGCCGGCGCCATCCAGCCGCAGGGGAAGTTGGCCCTGGTAAAACCAGTTCTGCCGGGAGAGCACGTAGTGGTGCGGCTCGGTCGCCAGCCGGGCCATGTCGGTGATGCCGTGCAGTGCCGCGTAGGGCGGCTCGGTGCGGTCGTGGTGTTTCGACGTGCCGAAGCTGTAATCGCGGTAATAATTGAAATTGAACAGGCTCACCCCGTCGGCCCCCCGGGCCAGGAAGGTCTGGGCCGTGCTGCGAAGGACTTCGGGCGTGCACTTGCGGGTGAGTTCGAGACCGAGTTCCAGCGCCTTCACCACGCCCGCGGTCTGGGTCAGTTCCCCGAAGATCCGGGTGCCCGGAAGCTTCTCCCGGTAGCGGGCGATTTCGAGTTCCGAGGAGGTCTCGTAAAAGGGAGAGACGTTCACCCAGTCGAGCAGTCCCTCGCGCGTGAAGGCCGCGAGGTCGAGGCCGAGTTCCAGGGAGAGATCCCAGATCTGCGGCACGCGCGCTCCGATGGGCCGATCCTTCCCCCGGCGATCGACGATTTCACGCACGCCCCGGATGAAGGCGCGCATGCTCTCAACGCGTTGTTCATAAGGGATGCGCCGGGAGAAGTAATACGGGCTGCGCATGAAATCGAGCTCGATGCCCTCGAAGTCGTAGCGTTCGAACAGTTCGCGAATGATCGAGAGTTGGTGGACGCGCACCTCGGGGTGGCTGAAATCCAGCGACCTGCCCGAATCCCCGGCCAGCGTCTCGGGATGGCCGATGCGAAACTGCGGGTTCTGTCTGTAGAAGTCGCTCGTCCAGGGATCCTCGGGATGATCAATGCCATGGATATCGAACATGCGCCATGCGAGCAGGAATGGCAGCTTCCGTTCTTTGCAGCGCTTGCCCGTTTCGCCGACGAAATCGACGCCGGAAAGGAGCAGGTCGCGGATACGGGCAATCACCTTGCCCTGGAAGGTGTCCGGGCACTTCATCGTCCTGCCGACGCCCTTCCACAGCGGCACGACATCGCTGTCCCACATCGGGATGGTCTGCCCCCAGTAAGGGGAAAGGAGCAGCGCGCTGCACTGAGCATCGGCCACCTCGTCCACATAGCCGTGGATTTGCTTGAGGCCCACGGGTTCCTTCGTGGACTGGTAAGGGCTGTCTGAGGAGAAGACGCAGGTGCCGTCGTGGTTGAAGAGGACCTTGAGCCGGTCGACGTTGCGGTGCGCCGGACGTGCGTGCTGCAACGGAGTTGAGCCAGCGACGCGCAGCGCAGCCAGCGGCGCGAGCAGCAGGGCGGCGAGGAGTGGGAGGATGCGTTTCATGGTTGGTCCTTTCGGTTTCACTCGATTCGTCAGTTCCAGTCATTGGAAGCCATCGCACCGCGGTTTTTCAGGGATCGGGGAAGAGGATGGGGACATGGAAGCAGTGGCGTCCCGTGACTCGGTGTTTTCGCAGTTAGGCACAAACAGCGTTATCACCAAGTCAAAACACCAAGTCAAGCGCCCCATCGGCCCCTCCGGAACCGCCTCGCGCCGCCTGGCGCCACGGCCGCACGCATCTGCAAGACCGCTCCATCTCTCGATCCGCTTTACACTTGCCCGACGTCTCGGGCCATGCGATCCTCCTGCCGCTCGCAGGGAGAAATGAGGTTCCGGCAGCGATGAATACGCGAATTCTCTGTCGCGGATGCGGGGAGAGGTCGCCCTGCGCGACTCGCACACGAGCCGCACACGCCAATCTCTTCGCTCACCCGTTCCCTCCTTCAACTCCCTCACCGCCCCACCCCCTCCCGGAGGCCGCCCCATCCACGACTTGGTCCTTTCGCAGTTGGTATTTTGCAGGTTGACTTGGGACTAACACACCGTTCGAATGAAAGAATGAAAGCGCGACGCCAGACGATGCAGAACCTCGCCGCCGTGATGGCCATCGTTTCCATGGCAGTCTCCTTCGCGCTGCTCGCGTCGTTTTGCGTTCCGACGCCCGAGCGCCTCGCCGGCGATATCCCGGCACTTACGCTTGCAGCGTTGTCAATTCCCCTGCTGCTTTTCGCGCGAAAGGATCAGAAGCTGGTCTCTCGAATCCTTTGCTCCACCCTTCTCGTCGGAGGTGTGGTCTTGCTTCTGGCGGGAGCTTGGTGCACCGCAGAAGACATCTTTCGCCCCGTCATGATTGAAAGGGAGACATTCGAACCAGAGCATTGACGGTACGGCGTACCGCCGCCCGTCATGCTCGCCGTTCGGCAGACAAGATGAAGAAGAAAGGAATAAGGCTCATCCTCGTGGTCGCCTTGGCTGTTTCCGGGCTGAGAGGCCTTCATATGTGGCTCATCGACGGATTGGACGGACTCTTTTGGGGATCG
>CAYXFW010000509.1:0-2927 GCA_964464305.1 uncultured Verrucomicrobiota bacterium | reverse complement strand
CCAGATCGTCACCGGGCTTGCATCCAGCACGCTGCCGGGCATGTTTGACGGCAAGCCCGAGGATTCGACCTTCAACGCCGGTGGAACAGACGTGAAGATCAACTACACGTCAGGCGATGTCCGCCTGACCGTTGTCCCCGAGCCTTCGACGGCAAGCATCCTCTTTCTCGCCATCGCCGCCTTCGCGATCTGCCGCCCCCGTCACTGACGGACCGTAGGCGAAAGATGTCTTACCCGCGATCACGCCAAGCCAGTGTCTCGGCGCCATTGCGCGCCGGACTCAAGGGCGAGTCGAACAGGGTCATCACCTCGTCGAGGACCTGCTCGAGAAGAGAATTCGGTTCATCGTTCCGGTCTCCTTGTCTCGCGGAAAGGCCGCTTGATCCGGCCTCGAAGAGCAAGGCGGAGTCAGGGGGCTCCGGGATCACGATCAAGTTCCCGTTGAAACCGGGGGCGCATGGCGTCTATCATGGGGCGCTACGATGTCACGACGTTCACGCTTGACCGATGTTGCTTCCGTCCGCGGGCCTGTCGCCTCCCGCGGCGCGGGCCCCACGTGCCGGGATCGCGATCCGCTTCTCTCGCTTGCCGGTCTCGCGCCGGGGCGGCTCTGCGCGCAATGGGACATTCCGGCCGGAATCTGGCTGGCCGCGCGGCGGCGCAGCCCGGACGCGCGCCCGGCGTTGAGGCTCTACCGTCTCGATCCCGATCCGGCAGCGGGCTCCGGGGTGATCTTCTTCGCCGATGGCCCCGAAGGCCTCCGTCGCATCGACGCCCGCGCGGGTGTGTTCGTTGCCGAGTTCGGGCTGCTTCATCCGGACGGACGTCTCGACCGGCTGGCCGCGTCCCATCCCGCGGCCGTACCGGCATCTGCGGAGTCGCGCGACCTCAGCCTGGCGATCGTCGACGTCAGGAATCCACCCCCCGTCGGCGCGGCCCCGCCGCCGCCCGGATCGAAGTTCCTCCGCCTCTTCGCGCATGGACGCCATCCGCAGCCGCGGATCCGGGCCGACCGTCGAAGGGCCGGCCACCCTGCGGCTCCAGCCACGACCGCAACGCCGGTCCTCGTCGCCGACGCGCCGGACGCCACGCCGTCGCTGTCGGCAGCCGGACTCGAAGGCGGCGCGGCCGGCTGGCCGCTGGCGCTTCGCGCCCACGGGAACGCCGTCGATTCCGCCCCGCGGTCCGACTTCCTCCTCCAGGCTTCCGACTCCCGGATTCCCGCCTGATGTCCGCGGCGTATCTGAGCCTCGTTCTGCACGCGCACCTGCCCTACGTCCGGCGCCCGGGCCCCGCCGCCTCGTTCGAGGAGCGCTGGCTCTTCGAGGCCGTGATCCAATGCTACCTCCCGTTGCTCCGGGTCTTCGAGGGGCTCCTGCGCGACGGAGTCCGCGCGCGATTTGCGATGTCGATCTCGCCGACGCTCGCGGAGATGCTGGACGACGCGCTCCTGATGGACCGGTGCGCCCGGCATCTCGCCGCGCTGTCGGACCTTGCCGCGCGGGAGGTGGGCCGTACCCGCGCGGACGCGCGGCTGCACCGGCTGGCCCTGGCGCACCGCGACGAGTTCGGCGCGCTCGCCGCCGACTTCGAGTCCCGCGGGCGCCGCCTCCTGCCCGCGTTCGCCGCCCTGAGGGATGCGGGGATGCTCGACCTCGCCACCACCGCCGCCACCCATGGGCATCTGCCCCTCCTGAACGAGGTGCCCCCGGCCGCCCGGGCGCAGATCCGCATCGGGGCCGCGGTTCACCGTCGCGTTTTCGGTGCCGCGCCGGGCGGGTTCTGGCCGCCCGAACTGGCGTACCAACCCGGCCTCGAGCGCGAGTTCGCCGCCGTCGGGGCGCGCTGGTTCTGCGTCGAAACGCACGGCCTCCTGCATGCCGACATCCGCCCGCACTACGGCACGTTCGCCCCGGTTGCATGTCCCAACGGTGTCGCGGCCTTCGCACGCGATCCCGAGACGGCCCGTCGCGTGTGGGATGCGCGGGAGGGATATCCCGGCGACGCGTGGTATCGCGAATATCATCGCGACATCGGCTTCGAACTCACGCCGGAGGATCTGGGGTCTCTCGCCGCGCCGCCGGGGACGCGGGGGCCGACGGGCATCAAGTATCACCGCGTCACGGGCCGCGTGGAGGACAAGCGTCTCTACGAGCCCGCCCGCGCCGCGGCGACGGTCCGCGAACACGCCGCCGACTTCGTCCGCCGTGTGGCTACCCGCGCTGCGGCGGCGGCGCCGGCGATGGACCGTCCCCCGCATATCTGCGCGCCGTTCGACGCGGAACTCTTCGGTCACTGGTGGCACGAAGGTCCGGTCTGGCTCGGCGAGGTGGCCCGCCTTGCCGCCGGATCGGGCGCAGTGGAACTCCTGACGCCCTCCGACTATCTCGAGCGCCATCCCCGCCTGCAGCGGGCGACGCCGGCCGAATCGAGCTGGGGCGCCGGCGGCGGGCACGAGACATGGCTCAACGAGTCGACCGCATGGATCTGGCCGCGGCTCCACGACGCCGCACGGCGGATGGAGGGTATGGCGAGGGCCGTTCCTCACGCCCGATGCCCGGGACCGGGAAGGGCGTCAGGCATCAAGGTGTCAGGTGTCGGGTGTCAGGTGTCAGGTCGGACTTCGACCTTTGGCCGTCGGCCTTCGGATCTCGGCTCTCGGTCCTCCGCCCTCGGATCTCGGCCCTCGGATCCCGGACCTCCTGCCCCCTCTTCGCTCCGCGACCGCGCGGTCCGGCAGGCGGCGCGATGCCTGCTGCTCGCGCAGGCGTCGGACTGGGCGTTCATGATCCGGAACGACCGGGCCGCGGATTTCGCGGCGCGGATGGTTCGTGACCGGCTCAAGGAATTCGACTATCTTGAGGACGCCGTCCGCCGTGAGTGCAGGGATCTGCGGCGGCTGGCATCGATCGAGCGGGACGTTCCGC
>CAYXFW010000508.1:2684-2928 GCA_964464305.1 uncultured Verrucomicrobiota bacterium | reverse complement strand
GAGGTCTTTCGGCACGGTCAGAATGCCGTAGGCGATGACGCCGGGAAACACGTCCATCACGACCTCGTAGCTGACCGTCTTCGGCCCCTCTTGGTATTTCCGGCTCCGCGGCGCAGGAGCCGTCCGCTTGAGATCGAAATCTCCGATGACCTCCGTGCGGAACTTCTCGCGGTAGGGCTCGATCGTCGCCTGGAAGTCCGCCAGATTCCGGGTCTTCAGGTCCCGGAAGTAGCTCTCGCGCTCG
>CAYXFW010000508.1:0-2674 GCA_964464305.1 uncultured Verrucomicrobiota bacterium | reverse complement strand
CGGCCCGCACGAGGACCGCCTGCGTGTGGCGCTCGATCTCGGAGATCTGCGCGGCTTGGCGCGCCGCGATCCGGGCCGCGTCCGCGCCGCCGGGGCCCCAGGCCGCGGCCGCCGGCGCGGGGCGTGGCGCGGACGGTGCACCGAGGGCCTCGCACAGGGATGCGATCGCCGCGTCGCCGAGGGGACGGTCGGAGATGACGGAGCGGACCTTGCCGAGCGGGCCGGCGAGCGCCTGGATCCGGGCGATTTCAGCCGCGACGGCGCCGGGAGCCGGACGAAAGAACCGGCCGGGTTTGCCGGTCAGACCCGGCCGCTTGGCGATGCACTCGGGCTCTCCGTCGGGTCCGGGCCGGAACACGAAGTCCGGGTAGACGCCGGACTCGATCGTGAGCGGGCGCGGCGCGACAAGGGCCGCGATCTCGGCGTCTCCGAAGACGTTCAGCAGGCCGAAGACGTTGTGCTCGGCCGGCTCGTTCCACAGGGCCTCGCGCGGGCCGAAGTAGCCGCTGACACAGGCGGCATCGATGCGGGGATCGAGCGCGGCGGCGTAGAGGGCCAGCAGCCCGCCTTCGCCCCAGCCCGCGACGCCGACCCGGCGCGGGACGGCGCCCTGCGAGGCGCGCAGACAGTCTGCGCCGGCCAGGACCTTCTGCGCCTCGAAGCCGAGCAGGTGACGGCCCAGCACGAAGGCCGGGCGGTGGAGCCACTCGCGCTGGGTCATGCCGTGGGCGTTGGTCTCGCGTCCGATGAGGGCCGGCACGAGCACGCGGCAGCCGGCCTGTGCCAGACGGAGGGCGTAGACGGAGCCGGTCGTGGCGTCGCGGCCCGTGAGCCCCGCAATATCCTCCGGGGTCTGCCCGGCGTCGGGGATGGCGACGATATCGGCCCCGCTCGCGGCGCCCTCGGGCTCGATCAGGAGCCCCTCGCCGTGGACGTCTCCGAAGGCGGGCCAGCGTACGGAGCGGACGGTCAGCCCGGGCGCGGAGGCGAGGGGACCGTCGCGATGCGCTCCGTAGTACTCGAACGCGGGGTGGGCGGGGCGGGGATCGCGGCCGATGCCCAGCATCTTCGCGAGGGCGTCCCGATGCGGCTTGACGGAGGCCTCGTAGGCCGCGGCGGAGGCGGTGTCCGGCTTCCAGCGCGAGGCCCGCGCCTGGGCCGCCGCGGCGATCAGTCCGTCAAGAAAGCGGCCGTTCGCCTCGACGAGTTGCAGGCCGATGTCACCCTGCATCTCCAGCGGCACGGTTCCGGGAAGCGGCACCCGGTCGGCGGCCGGCCGGAGCTCCGGGCACCCGGGGGGCGTCGCGCCGGAGCCCGGTAGCGGCAGCCATGCGACAGTGAGAAGTGTGCCCAGCGCAATGTGCGCCGGGCGACGGCGACAGGCAGAAGCGAATTCACTCATGCCCTCATTAGAGGGATTCCGCCCGACATTGCCAAGCCCCAATGGCGCCCCGCCGAACCTCACTGCAGCGCCTTGCGCAGTGCGGGCAGGCGAGACTCGAGGGACGCGCGGATGGCGGCCTGCGAGACCGGGGCGTCGGGCGCGCTGTCCGGGCGGAAGGGTTCGACGAGGAAGAACGCGAAACGCAGGGCGCCGATGTGGACGAGCGCGCCTTCCTTCAACTCCCGCGCGGTCCAGCCCGTTCCGCCGCCGGGGGCGGTGAAGCAGCGGCTCATTCCGGGCTCCCGCAGGCTGTAGGTCCGGTCCTCCGCGAGACCGTCCACCGAGAGACGCGCGAAGGCCTCGCCCTGTTCCCAGAAGTTCCCGACGGCGACCAGGTGCCGGCCGTCTCGCTCGAAGGCGAGCCCCTGGACGAGGGGCGGGGCCCCGGCGAGCGAAGGGAGGGCGGAGAGGTGCCTGCCTTTGAGTCCGAAGCTGTCGGCGGCAGCCGCCGGCATCGGGCTCTCGGCCCGAACGCGGAAGTTCGTAACGGGCGTCCCATCGAACACGAAGTCCTCCCAGTCGGCGATCGTCCCGTTGGCCGTGGCCAGGGCGTTCCAGTAACGCGCGTCGTAGCCCCGAGGGAAGTAGTAGACCAGTGCGCCGTTCCAGCGGTTGAGGAAGAAGCAGAGGTTCTCGAAGGCGATGGCCTCGGGCGTGGTGACCCAGTCGTTCAGCTGGAAGCCATGGGGGAAGGCGATCATCCGCGGACGCCGGGTTGGCTCCGGGACCGAGGCTGCGACGAACTCACGAATCGCGCGTCCGGCCTCGAACGTCGCAAGGTGGGCGCCTGCGCCGCGGACGAAGGGCTTGCTCAGGGGCTGGAACACATAGGGGCCCCAGGGTTCGATGACGGGCAGTTGGTCGAGGTAATCGATCGGGTTGTACTGCGCGAAGTCCGTGTTCTTCCCGGGTGTGAGCGCACTCCACGCAATCTCGGGGACGAAATGCGCATCGATTCCCGCCTCGCGGCCGAGCGCGTGGACGGTCCGCTCGAGGGTCGCGACCAGCCTCGCGTGCTGCCGGCTGCGGAACTTCACCCACGCCTCGCCGCGCGACACCCCTGCCGGGAGAGTCCACAGCCGCTCGATTTCGGCCTCGGGCAGCCCACTTTCGCGCGCGAATTCCGTGCGGCAGCGAGGGCAGAAGCAGCCCTGATTGTCGAACATGTACGGTTCCCAGTTCGCCATGATGCTGTCGGCCGTTCGTTCCTCCACGAGCAGCCGCCGCAGC
>CAYXFW010000507.1:0-2930 GCA_964464305.1 uncultured Verrucomicrobiota bacterium | reverse complement strand
CGGGCAAGGAGATTTTGCTTCGGATTATCTCCATGCTGGTCGGTTTGATCCGGAGCACATCGGCGGATCGGGTTCATGAGGGCGGAGTTGAATACGAAATGGGGGGAGGCGAAGGGGCGGAGAGGGAGGAGGATTAAGATTAGGATTAGGATTAGGATTAGGAGCAGGAGCAGGAGCGGGATGAGGCAGCGGCGTGGGGCGACCCACACGCGCGGAACCGCAGAACGACCCCGCGCATGGCGAGGATCGGGAACCACGCCATAGTCCTGTAAAACACAATCGTAATGGTGTTCTGCAAACTGGCGGCGGTTGACCAAGACCGCCGGCCTCGTCGGCGCCAACCGCAGTTTTCTCGTTTCCCGGACGCCCGTCCCCATGTCGTCCGGCCGGAACCTGTCGGCGGATCTCCACGGCTTCCTTGCCTTCGTGGAGAAGCACTGGCGCTGATCGCCCCGGCGTCGCAATCCACCCCAAGACCTCCCCCGGCCCCCCAAGGCAAAACGCCCCGTCCTGCGACGGGGCGTTTTGCCTTCCGACCCTGGTGTCCCTATGGAATCAGCACCTTATTGGTGAGGGCCAAGCCGCCGATCGTCGACCGCTGGAAGATGTTGGTGAACACCTGCAGCTTGAGGTCTTCGCTAAGCATCTTCATGGCGCTGAAGCCCTTCGTGACGACGACCATACCCTTGGTGCCAAAGGGCGGAATCTCAACGAGCTTGTCCGGCATCCCAGCAGGATTCGCAATCATCGGCTCGTCGAGCCTCGTCATGCTCAGGTTCTTGCTGAACATGACGGGGCCGGTTTCGGGGTAGCCTTCCGTAACGTCGGCGACCAAGCGCCACGCATGGTTCGTGCCCGTGAAACCGGCGACATCCTTGGCGGGGACGATGCCGGGGCCGGCAAAGAAACTCCAGTTAACGGCCATGATTTCCTGCGTCACGGCAAACACGAAGTAGTCCCGCGTGCTCGCAAACACGTTATTCGACACGACCGTCGTGGTTCCGTACGCAGGGAGCCCGTACGCGCGAAGGGTGTAGGCCGAATCCGATCCGGCGATGGAAAGGCTTTCCACGAACTTCTTGCCGTCGTTCGTCATCTTGGTCAGCCGGGCCTGCAGGATGGCCTTGTTGACCGCCGGCAGGACCATGGTCATCAGAATGCCGATGATCGTGATGACGACCAGCAGCTCGATCAGCGTGAACCCGTACCGGACCTTGCTCCACAACGTCTTCATAATCTGCGTCCCTTTCGAGTGATGCACCCCGGATACGTCCCGAGACACAAGCCGCTTCCAATCGTCGCCTACCAAAGGATGCCCCCTGTCCCCCGTGGGGTCAAGCGGTTTTCCACGATCCTGTTCGGGTGTGGGTGGGAAGTTGCATGGCAGGGTCAAGTCGTTCACACTGGCAATGTACTCGGAGGCCGCGCATGATGGGCTGGTTGCAGAAGACGGTCGGGCGTTCGTACGTGGAAAGCGGGGACCGGTCCTACGACTGGGCGGGGTCCCACGTCGCGGGCGGCCGGCCGCGTCGGCTTCTGGACGTGGGATGCGGAAACGGGGAACGGCTCTTCCGGTATTTGAACCACACTCCTGAGGCATTTCACGGCGTGGAAGGACATCCCGGTCTGGCCGCGGAAGCGCGCGCCCGGGGGATCGCGGTAACCTCTTTCGATTTGAACGGGCCATGGCCGTACGCGGACAATACGTTCGATACCGTTCACGCTTCGCAAGTGATCGAGCACGTCCACAACTCTCGGCTCTTTGTCGCCGAGGCCCTGCGCGTGCTGGCCCCCGGGGGTTGGGCGTTCATGACCTCCGAGAACCTCACGAGTTGGATGAACACCCTGGCCTCCATGCTTGGGTTCACACCGTTCTCTCTCCAGCAGACCTGCGGCTGGTACCTCGGGAATCCGCTCGGCCTGCACGCCGGGGAGGACATTGCCATCGACCTCACCCCGGTACCTCTCGACGATCCCGCCTTCAGCGGCATCTCCGGCCACGTTCGAGTCCTTGGCTGCCGGCAGGCTGACGAGCTCTTCCGTCGCGTGGGATTTGCACGGGTCGAAGTCTCGACGATCGGCCTGCTCCCCCTGCCGTCATTGATCGGTCGGCCACTGGAACGGCTCTTCAGACACCGCGGACACTGGCTGATGCTGGCAGCCCAAAAGGCCCTGTAGCGGCGCAATGAGGCCGATCGAGAGTCGGCGCTCGCCCCACTAATCAGCGTAGGTCCCGGTCAAGGGGCCAGCAAGTGAAGCTGGGCCATCTCCGTGGCGCTAAGTTCGCGATTATAGATGCGAATATCGTCCATGCTTCCCGCGAAGCAGTTGTCCGGCGGTGCAACAGCGCTCGATGGACGGCCAATCGTTAGCGTACCGATGGTCGTCTTCACCGCAGTCACAGCTCCCGTGGTCCGGGCAACACCATCCATGTAGAGAATCGCCCGAGTGCCGCTGATCGTAGCGGCAAGATGGTACCAGCGATTGCTGACAATCACTTCTTCAAGGCGAGGCTCAGGCGCCGGCGCACCGCCACGGACGGCCAACCAGCCTGATCGGGCTTCTGAAGCCACCTGATCCACAGAGAGAGACCATACGGAGTCATGAGGCCCCATCTCCAGCAGGAAGGGGTAGTTCCCCTGAGGATTCTCGAACTTGGCCCACAGCGCCACGGTGACATTGGTCATTGTGA
Source organism: uncultured Verrucomicrobiota bacterium (assembly GCA_964464305.1). Classification (GTDB taxonomy): domain Bacteria; phylum Verrucomicrobiota; class Kiritimatiellia; order PWTM01; family PWTM01; genus VGWF01. Next base: position 238 of record CAYXFW010000507.1, on the reverse strand, counting down.
GACTGGCATTTCCTGTCACAGACAGATATTCGCCCGCATCAAGTCGCAGCGAGCTGGAAGGGCTCCCTACACGGTCCTGGGAAAGATCGGCAAACCCGTTTATCGTCGGATTGTTCCCATACACGCTGTGGTCGAGAAGATCTCCGTTGCAGGGCAAGTGAAGCACCAAGCCTTGCTGCATCCATGCGTCTGTGCGTGCGACCCGGAAGAACATCGGAACCGAAGCCTGCGCGGACGT
>CAYXFW010000506.1:0-2930 GCA_964464305.1 uncultured Verrucomicrobiota bacterium | reverse complement strand
GAAGGATCTATGAACCAGACACTGGACTGCAAACAAGCAAGTCTCCGCCTTGCGCTCGCGCTTGCGATGGCGGGCATGGGACTGCGTGCGAACGCCGCGCACGCGGCGGCGGGTGAAGAAGAAGCATGGCGCGCCATGCGACCGTTGGGCCGGGATATTCCGGCCCACCGAGGCGACGGCGCATCGGAATCGCAAGCTGCCCGCGCGCGATCGCAGGACGAACCGGGCGGCGCGCTTACGCTTCGGCAAGCGCTTGAACTGGCGCTGATGCATAGCCCGGAATTGGCGGCGTCGGCGCATGGCGTTCGGGCCGCAGCGGGGAACGCCGTTCAAGCGGGTGTGTGGCCGAACCCGGAGCTCGAAATCGAGGCGGAGGAGTTCGGGGGATCCGGGACGCGCAAAGGGTACGACGCCGCGCAAACGACCGCGCGTCTGCGGCAGTCCGTGGAACTTGGCGGGAAGCGGGGGAAGCGGCAGTCCGTGGCGCTTTCGGAAGCCAGGGTGGCCGGCTGGGAATACGAAGCCGCCCGCCTGACCGTGCTCGCGTCCGCCAAGAGGGCGTTTGTGGATGTTCTCCAGGCACAGAGCCATCTCGGGTTGGCAGAGTCTCTGCTGGCGCTGGCCGAAGATGTTCACACGGCCGCCAAACAACGGGTAGCGGCGGGAAAAGTTTCTCCCATCGAGGAAACGAAGGCGGGCGTCGAAGTGGCGCGCGCCCGTATCGCACGGGATCGGACCCGGCGCGAGATGGATACGGCACGCCAACGCCTTGCCGCCTCCTGGGGCGGGACGAGCTTCACGTTCAAGGAGGTTCGCGGCGATTTGGATGCGGTCGGGGATGTTCCGTCCCTGGAGACGTTATCCGGCTTTGTGGACGACACGCCGGACGTCGCGCGATGGAACGAGGAAGTGGAGCGGGGCAAGGCATCGTTGGCTTTGGCAAGGGCGGCGCGCATACCCGATCTCGACGTAATCGCCGGCGTCGGCCGGTTCGAAGATGACGGTGGCCAGGCGGGGATCGTGGGTCTTTCGCTGCCTCTGCCGGTGTTCAACCGCAACGCCGGAGGCATTCTTGCGGCGACTCATCAAGCCGCCCGCGCGGACTACGAACACCGCGCGGCCCGCTTGCGAGCGATGACGGCCCTGGCCGAAGCCCACAGCCGGCTCGAAACGACGCGGATGGAGGCGCTGACGACAAAGGCGGAGATGCTTCCGGGCGCGCAGCAGGCCTTCGATGCGGCACAGACAGGTTATCGGGAGGGGAAATTCGGATCTTTGGAGGTACTCGACACCCTGCGGACACTCCGAGAGGCAAGGGCCCGTTATCTGGATGTCCTGGCGGCCTACCATACGGCGGCCGCCGACGTGGAGCACTTGCTTGGCATCCCACTCGACACAATTCAGTAACCGACATGGAGAAGAACCCAATGAAGATGCGCAAAAGAGAATGGAAGATCGCAGGCGGGCTCTGCGGCCTGCTCGCGATTTCGATGACGGTCGGCGGATGCGGAGAGAAGAAGGGCGACACGTCGACCCCATCGGCCGCGGAAGCGGGCCGGGAGGAACACGGGGTCGATGATGGACACGGGCACGCGGCAGAGCCGGCCGCGACGACGCCCGCGTCGGTCGAGGAACGCGTGTCCGTGAAATGCGAACACGACGTGCCGACATATCGGTGCGCCGAATGCCGATACGAAGTCGGCGTCGTGAAACTGGATGCCAGTCTCCTGAAGCGGGACGACGGGGGCGGACTGGTGCGAACGCAGTCGGTGGCGAAAACCAAGGTGTTCCCGGCATTGCCGGCCACCGGCGAAATCGCGATGAACGAGAATGCGGCGGTCCACATCAGCGCCCGGATCGCCGGCATCCTCGAGTCGGTTCCGGTGGACATCGGAGCGCGCGTCAAAGCGGGCGATACCTTGCTCACCTTGGACAGCGTCGAAGTCGGCAAGGCACTGGCGGATCACGAGCGCAATCGGACCCTGAGCGAATTGTCTGAGAGGATTCTCGCGCGCGAAACGAAACTCAGGGAGCAGAAGGTGGGGTCCGAGCAGGATGCGATCGTCGCGCAGATGACGTACGAACAGCACAGGACCGACCTGAAGGCATCCGAGCAGACCCTTCATGTGCTGGGGTTCACGGAAGAGGATCTGACCGCCATTCGTGAATCTTCGCATGGCCCCCGGGCGGGTCGCCTGTCGATTCGGGCGCCTGTCGCGGGCACCATTGTCGAGAAGCACGCGGTGGCGGGCGAAACGGCGGAGCCGGGGAGAGATCTGATGCTGCTCTCCGATTTGACCACGGTTTGGGTCTGGGCCAACGTGCATTCGCGCGATCTGGCGCGACTGCTTGCGGCCACGAAACGCGGCCCTACGGCGGTCGAAATCTCGGTGGACGCGTTTCCCGACCGGCGGTTCAAAGGCAAGGTCGACTACGTCGGCGCGACGATGAACGAGCAAACCCGAACGGTCAGAGTGCGCGCCACGGTCGAAAACCCCGATCTGGAGCTGCGCCCGGGGATGTTCTGCGAAGCGGCCATCTCGCTCGGCAACGGTCAGGCGGAAGAAGTTCTGGGGGCGCCGCGCGCCGCCGTGTTCTCGGACGAGGGCAAGTCGTTCGTCTTCAAGCATTGGAAGGACGACTTCTTTGTCAGGCAGGACGTACGCAAAGGTCGCGAATTCTTCGGCACGATCGAGATTCTCGAAGGACTGAAAGCCGGAGACACGGTCGCGGCGGAGGGGGCGTTCCTGCTGAAGTCGGACGTGCTGCGGGAGAAGATGGGCGCCGGTTGCGCCGATTGACGAAAGGCTTTCCCCATGTTCAACAACTTTGTTCACTTCGTCTTGCACCAGCGATTGCTGGTCATTCTGGGTACGGTCCTTGTGGCGGGCGCCGGGCTGTTTGCCTGGAAGACGCTTCCGGTCGATGCG
>CAYXFW010000505.1:0-2936 GCA_964464305.1 uncultured Verrucomicrobiota bacterium | reverse complement strand
TGGTTCGGCAACCCGCACGTTCCGCACCAGGCGCTCGCGAAGGATCGGGCGTCGTATCCGGACGCGACGCCCGAGATGCAGAACTACATGGGCGAAATCGGCGGCATCGACCGCGCGATGGGGACGCTGCGGACGGCGCTGCGGGACATGGGCGCGGCGGACGACACGCTGCTGTGGTTCTGCTCCGACAACGGCGGGAGACTCCCTCACGCCAACAACGGCGGGCTGCGCGGCCAGAAGGCGACCGTATGGGAAGGCGGGCTGCGCGTGCCGGGCATCCTGGAGTGGCCGGCCCGGGCGCCGAAGCCGTTCCGCACCTCCGTCCCGGCCTGCACGTCGGACTTCTTCCCCACGATCCTCGACCTGCTCGGCCTGCGGGCGCCGGACTCGCGGCCGCTCGACGGCATCAGCCTCGTCCCGCTGATCGACGGAATCATGAAGGAGCGCCCGTCGCCCATCGCCTTCGCCGCACGGGCCGATGCCGGCTCCGCGCCGGCCGCGGCGCTGGTGGACAACCAGTTCAAGCTGGTCGTGCTGCGCCCCAAGGCGGGCCAAGTCGGCGAGACGGTTCATCTCTACGATCTGCAGACCGACATGGCCGAGGCCCGGGACATCGCGGCGGACCACGCCGATGTCGTCGCGGCGATGCGCGGGAAGCTCGACGCATGGGAGGCTTCGGTCGACCAAGGACGCGGCCCCCGGCCCTCCCCAAAATAGTCAGTCCTTCCCGCCGGCCCGGGCCGGATTCCGGGCGATTCGGCAGATCGCAACTCCCACACTTTACAAAGTGTGGGACTCAGGCAACTGAGTCCCCAGTTGAGGCCCAGGTGGCAACTCCCACACTTTGCAAAGTGTGGGACTTCAGCCGAGGCCCTGGTTGAGGCCGAGGATGGGCAGGAGAATGGCGAGGGCGAGAAGGAAGACGAGGGCGCCGAGGACGAGGATCAGGGCGGGCTCGAGCAGGGCCATGGCGCGCGTCAGGGTGCGGTCCCAGACCTCCTCGCATCGTGCGGCGGCCATGTCGAGCATGCCCGACAGATCGCCGCCCGCCTCGCCAGCCTGTACCCAGGCCGGCAACGTGGTCTGCAAGGGCTCGACGCGGCGGATGGCGTCCGCAAGACGTCCGCCATGCCGGACGGTCTCGGCCTCCCGATCGACCTCGATCTCCACCCACGCGCTGCCGGTCGCCCGGCCGGCCATGCGCATCGACTCGAGAAGCGGCACGCCGCCGCGGAGCAGGAGCGCCAGCGTCCGCGCAAACCGCATGCCCGCCAGCGCGGTCCACGCGCGGCGGACCACCGGCAACCGGGCGAGCGCGCGCTCGACCCGTGCCCGGGCGGCGGCCGAGGCGCGCAACCGCCGCCGGCCGGTCCAGACGGCCGCCGCGACGAGGGCCAGCACGGGGAGCCCGATCGTGCCCGCGACCCGGCCGGCCGCAAGGACGAACCGCGTCAGTGCCGGCAGCGGAATGCGGGATTCCTCGAAGATGCGGGCGAACGCGGGCAGCATGAAGCCGAGCATGCCGATGCCGATCGCAAGGGCGATGACGCCGACGAAGGCGGGGTAGATCAGAGCGGAGCGAACGCGCGTGCGGATGCGGCCCTGCTCCTCGAGAAACCCGGCGAGGCGCTTCATCGAATCGTCCAACGCCCCCGCCCGCTGCCCCGCCTGCAGCACGGCCGTCTCGAACGGCGTCAGCGCCCCCGAGGCATCGAACGCGTCCGCCGGGCTGACGCCCTCGCGGACACGGTCCCTGACGCCGGCCAGCACCGGTCGAATCGCGGCAAGTTCCGGGGAATCGATCAGGAGGTCGAGTCCCTGCGTGACCGGGAGCCCCGCATGGATGAGCGAGGCCAGCTCGCGGTAGGTCGCCGCGCGCTCGTCCGGGCGGCCCCACCGGGAGGCGCCGCTTCCGCCGCTCGCCGACGCGGGCGCCAGCCGCTCGGGCAGGACGCCACGGGCTGCCAGGCGTTCGCGCGCATCCTTGAGACCGTCGGCTTCGACCAGCCCCTTCACGCGCCGGCCGCGTCATACCCCCTGTATTCGAACGTCTTCATCCCACATCGCCGCGGCCGAGCGCCCGGGCGATCTCGGCGAGACTCGTGCCGCCGGCGGCCGCCTTGGACAGCCCGCTGTGCAGAAGCGTCCGCATTCCGCCATCCACCGCGGCCCGGCGCAACGTCTCCAGTCCGGCGCGGGTCCGGATCGAGGTGGCGACGGCCGGCGTGACCACCAGCAGCTCGTAGAGACCGACGCGCCCGCGGTAGCCGTCGAGACACTGCGGGCATCCGGTGGGCACCCAATGCCGGCCCCCGGGGAACATCTGCGCGGCAGAGACGCCGAACCCGGCCAGATCCCGCACCTCCAGCGGCCGCGCGACCCTGCAGTCGGGACAGAGCCTGCGCACGAGGCGCTGGGCCAGGACCCCCTTCAGCGAGGCCGACAGCAGATAGGGTTCGACGCCCATGTCCGCCATCCGCACCGCGGCGCCCGCCGCATCGTTGGTGTGCAGTGTGGTGAAGACGAGATGCCCCGTCAGCGAGGCCCGGATCGCGATCTCGGCGGTTTCGAGATCGCGCGTTTCGCCGACCAGCACGACGTCCGGATCCTGCCGCAGCACGTGACGCAACAGGCGCGCGAACGTCAGGTCGATCCGGGGATTCACCTGCATCTGGCTGATGAACGGAAGCTGGTACTCGATCGGATCCTCGATCGTGAGGATGTTGAGCCGCTTCGTGTCGAGTTCCTGCAGGGCGGCGTAGAGCGTCGTCGTCTTTCCACTGCCGGTCGGCCCGGTGACGAGCACGATCCCCTGCGGCTCGGTGAGCAGGGCCCGGAACGCATCGATCTCGCCCGGCTCCATGCCGAGATCGCCGAGGGACAGCAGCGCCGAATCGCGGTTGAGGAGGCGGAGGACGATCCGCTCGCCCTCGGCG
>CAYXFW010000504.1:0-2936 GCA_964464305.1 uncultured Verrucomicrobiota bacterium | reverse complement strand
TAGCCCATGAGCGTCCCCTGCCAATCCATCGCGGGGGATCCTTCGACCGTGTGCTTGCAGACCGGCAGCACCAACCTGCCGCTCTTGAGCTGGATCGCACGATCGTTGTTCATCACGTAGTACCCGACCTCATCCGCGATGCAGACCACCGGTGCGCTCCACGTCGCGCCATCGTCGGACGAACGACGCATCACCGGGCGACAGTCCCGCGCGCTGTTCTTGACCAGGTAGAAGAGCGCAATTTCCCCGCTCTGCAGGCGGAGCAGGCTGACGGACATGACGTTCATGCCGCCTTCGTTCCCGACGATCACCCGGTCCTCCGAGGTCCATGTCCTGCCGCCATCGGACGAGTACCGGCCTGCCAGATGGGCCGGATCGTGATCCCCACCCGTGCCGGCCGTGTAGTGAGAATACACATAGAGAATGCGCCCGTCCTCCAGGGCGACGAACGCACCCTCGCTGTTGCGCGGGTTGCCCGGGCCCGGCGGCATTTCAAGCGTCCGTACGGGAAGATCCTGCGCCCCTGCGGTCATCGAACCGCAGGCCGCCCAAACCGCGAGCCAGCATCGAATGCGCCGTCGCAAGGTCTTCCTGCCCCCGATTGCCTCAGACACGAGAGGGAACCTCTACTTCCCGAGGATCTTCAACGCCTTCGGAGTCTTCGTCAGGACTTCGCAGCCCCGGCGGGTGACGAGAATGATGTCTTCGATGCGAACGCCGCCGAGACCGGGGATGTAGATGCCGGGTTCGACGGTGAGCACCATGCCGGATTTCAGGATGGCGGCCTGGCCGCGGGCGAACGCGGGGCGCTCGTGGATCTGGAGGCCCACGGCGTGGCCGAGGCCATGGTCGAAGCGTTTCGCATGGCCGGCGCGGGCGATGATCCGGCGCGCGACGGCGTCGATCTCTCCGCAGGTCCGGCCGGGCCGGATGGCGCGGATGGCGGCCTTCTGGGCGCGGAGGACGACCTGGTAGATTCGGCGCATCCGTGCGGACGGCGGGCCGCAGAACAGGGTCCGGGTCATGTCGGAGTGGTAGCCCTGCACGACAGCGCCCATGTCGAGCAGCAGCGGCATGCCGGGACGGAGCACGGCGGCGCCGGGATGATGATGGCAACGCGACGAGTTTGCGCCGACGGCGGCGATGGTGTCGAACGCCTCGCCTTGGGACAGGTCGTCGAGGTGCCGGCGGGCGAGCCGGCGGATCTCCCACTCGCTCATGCCGGGGCGTACGTCGGCCACGATCCGCGCAAAGGCCCCGTCATTCGCGTCCACGGCGGCGCGCAGAACCGCGATCTCGCGCGGACTTTTCACGGCACGCTGCGCGGCAAGGATCTCGTCGAGGTTGACCCATTCCGTCACGCCCGGCAGGGCCTTCCGGAAGGCGTCGAGGCGGGCGGCCGACAGCACGCCGCCTTCGTAGGCGACCTTCCGCCACGCCTTTCGGCGCGCGGCGGCGCCGACCCGCTCGGCGGGCTTGCGAAGCTTGGACACATGGGCGAACCCGAGCTGGGCGCGGGCGGCTTCCAGGTAGCGGAAGTCGGTGTGGAAGGCGGGGCGGGCGCGCGGGTCGACGACAAGGATGCCGTTACTGGCCTCGAAGCCGGTGAGGTAGGCGCGGTTGATCTCGCCGACGACGATCGCGGCGTCGATGCGACGCGACGCGAGAGTCCGCGTCAGCGTCCGCAGGCGGCCGGCGTACTCGGCGGCGGGGAACGGCTCCGTGGGTCGGCAATGCGGTCCGAGACTCATCGCGTGCCTCCGTCGGTCAGCGCTTCACCTTGCGGCCCGCGACCCAGCGGCGGATGTCGGCCACGGCGGCCTTCCATGCGGCGGGATCGGCGCGGTCGTCGAGGAACCGGTCGTACAGGGCGAAGAGCATGTCCCGGTAAGCGGCCAGGCCGGTCATGCGCTCCTGGAAAAGACTCACCGGGTCGCGCGCCTCGCGGAACTCGGGCATCTTGAGCGAACGGATCGTGAAGGAGCGGGCGTCGATCGTCGCGGCCCATACGTCCTCGCCCCTGGCGATCGTCAGCCGCGCCCGCAGCAGTTTCTTCCCCGCCAGAAGGGCGGCCTTGGCCTCGCCGCTGACGAGGGGCGAGCCCTTGCGCACGACGGCCTCGAGGGCGCCGTCGCCCTCGTCGCGGCCGAACAGCAGCGGACCTTCGATCATGAAGGAGAAGCTCCCCTGCCCCTTCAGTTCGGCTTTCCCCTCGCGCGCTTCCCAGGCGAACCAGAGCCACGTCAGGAAGTCGCCGCCGGGATCGATGTCGGATTCGGCGTCGGAGAGATCCGGCGAGAAGCTCGTGGCCGACCATTCCCGCGGGTCCGCGCGGCGGCGGCGGATGGCGGCGGTCGTGGCGTCCACGGGGATCAGGTCGCTGCCGATCGTCCGGAGCCAGTTGACGCGGAGGGCATCGCACTGCTTCTCCGACACGGCGCCGGCGTAGACGATGCCCGCGGCGGCATCGACGACGAAGGGGATGCCCCGGATGTGGGGCGGCATCGTGGGCAGGAGGCGGGCGACGGTCTCCTTGCGGATTTCGGACCGGGTGGTCCGGTCGAGGTAGGCCTTCTTCTCCGCCTGTTGACGCGCGAGTTCCTCCATCATGACGGTGGCCTTGAGGAGCGAGCCGGGGATCTTCCGTTCGGCCTGCATCAACGTCAGGCGGGGATAGCCGCCGAAAACCGAGTTCGCCTCCGTCACCGGAAGGTCGAGCAGATGGCGGCCGCCGACCCAGCCGTGGATTTCCTCCGCCCCCAGGGTCCGGATCGGCGGCGCGGCATGGCGCCCGAACCGGGCGACGGCGTCCTCCGGCAGGGGCTTCGGCAGGTACAGCATCCGGACGCTCAGACTTCCGCTTTCAAATCCCATGGTATCTCCTCGCAAAATGGAAGCGCTTCTTGTACCGCAACCACCCTGCGGGGGACAGAAAA
>CAYXFW010000503.1:0-2940 GCA_964464305.1 uncultured Verrucomicrobiota bacterium | reverse complement strand
CGTGGTCGTCCTGGACGGCGCCCACAACCCGCATGGAGCGCTGGCGCTCGCCCGCGCGCTCGACGAACTCCGCGGCGGGCATCCCGTCGGACTTGTCGCCGGCGTACTGGCCGACAAGGACCGCGAAGGGTTCTTCCGGGCGCTGGCGGGTTCCGTTGCGCGGGGCTGGACCGTCCCCGTACACTGCGAGCGCGCGTCGGATCCCGCCGAACTCGCCGGCCTCGCCCGCGCCGCCGGGATCGACGCGGCGCCCGCCGCCGCGCTGCGTCCGGCACTCGATGCCGCTCTGGAATGGGCCCGCGCTTCCGACGGATGGGTGTGTCTGGCCGGATCTCTCTACCTCGCCGGCGAGGTCCTGGATCCACGGGGACCTTGCGTTTCAGCCTTCGAATCGGCCATGCTTCGCCCCTGATCCATGCGCGCAACGGAACAGAAACTGAACGTTCACCTGGCCTGCGGAGGCACCGGCGGCCACATCTTTCCGGGCCTCGCCACGGGCGTGGTGTTGCGCGACCGCGGCCACCGCGTGACCCTCTGGTTGGCCGGCAAGGATGTGGAGACCTCCGCCATCAGCGGATGGGACGGTCCGGTCCGCACCGTGCCGGCCGAGGGTTTTTCCAGCGGCCTGCCCGGTTGGCGCCACGTTCGCGCCTCGGTCTCGCTCTTGCGCGCCTCGCACGCCTGCCGCCGGGCCATGGCGGGGGAACGGCCGGACGCCCTTCTCGCGATGGGCAGCTATGCCTCGGTCGGACCGGCCCGCGCCGCCTTCAGCCTCGATGTGCCGGTCGTCCTGCACGAATCGAACGTCATTCCCGGCCGCGCCGTCGTGATGCTGTCCCGCCACGCCGCCGCCGTTGCCGCGGTGTTCGAGGAGACCCGCTACTACCTTCCGCGAAGCGAGATTTCGATCACCGGAATGCCGATGCGCCGCGAGATGATCGAACGCCACGCCCAGCCCTCGGACAAGCCCCCGGGCGGATTGTTCACGGTCCTGGTCACGGGCGGCAGCCGCGGCGCCAAGCGCCTCAACGAACTGGTGATCGAATCCGTTCGCATGCTCGGCCGCGAGCGCCGAGCGATGCGGTTCCTGCACCTGACCGGCAAGGCGGACGAGAGCCGTGTCCGCGCGGCCTACGAGGCCGTCGGCTTGGATCATGAGGTCCATGCCTTCACGCACGATATTGCCTCGCTCTACCGGCAGGCGGACCTGGCCATCTGCCGGTCCGGCGCCGCGACGTGCGCGGAACTCATGCTCTTTGCATTGCCGGGGCTCCTGGTGCCGTATCCGTACGCCGCGCGCAACCACCAGTTCGCCAATGCGACCGCCATGACGAAGCACGGCGCGGCGGACATGGTGGAGGAAAAGGATCTCGATTGCGGATGGCTGGCGGAATATCTCGCCGGAATGATGAAGGCGCGCGTCCGGCTCGCCCGCATGCGCGCGGCCATGAGCCGCGGCGGACGCACCGATGCCGCGGAGGCCCTGGCGGATCTTGTCGAACGGATGGCCCATGAACGACGCCGCGAACGCGCGTGAACGGGCCCGCAGCGCGATGGCCCGCGGCGGCGTCGTGCACTGCATGGGCATCGGCGGCGTCGGCGTCGCCGGGCTGGCCCGCCTGCTGGCGGCAAGGGGCTTCCGCGTCACCGGCTGTGACACGGCGTTGAACCGCCTGACACAGTCGCTGGAGGCCGCCGGCATTCCCGTCGCCGCCGGGCACGATTCCGCGCACCTTCATCCCGCGCCGGACTGGCTGATCCGAACCGCCGCCGTGCCGGAGACGCATCCCGAGGTCTGCGCGGCCGCGCGCGCGGGCGTGCCGGTCAGCGCGCGCGGCGAGGCGCTCGCGGCTGTCGTCGGGGGATCGCGCGGCGTGGCCGTTTGCGGAACCCACGGCAAGACCACCACCACCGCGATGGCCGTCCAGGCGTTCCGCGCGGCAGGTCTCGATCCCTCCTTCTGTATCGGCGGCGAAGTGGACACCCTGGGCGGCGTGGCCGGGATTGGCGCGTCGGATTGGCTGGTGGTCGAGGCCGACGAGAGCGATGGCACCCTGGCGCTCTACGAGCCGGCCGTCACCGTGGTCACCAACGTCGACTTCGACCACATGGAGCACTTCGGCGGCGTCGCGGAATTCCATGCGGTCTTCGAGTCCGTCGTGGCCCGGACCCGGGAGTCCGTCTGCTTCGGACGCGACGACGCGGCGGCCACGCGGATCGCCGGGCGCCGGCCGGGCGCGATCGGGTTTGGCTTCGATCCGGCCTCCGACATCCGCGCGGAGAACCGGCGGGTCGACGGGCTGGCCCAGGAGTTCGACGTCATCGCGTTCGGCGCGTGCGCCAGCCGCGTCCGCCTTCCGGTCCCCGGCCGCCACAACGTTCTCAATGCGCTGGGTGCGGTGGCCGCGGCTTGGGCGGCGGGCGCGGCCCCCGGACCGGTGTTGGAGTCCCTGTCGCGGTTCTGCCCGGCCCGGCGGCGTCTCGAGCCGTTTCATGACGGCGGCGGCATCCGCGTATTCTCCGACTACGCCCACCATCCGTCCGAGATCCGGGCCCTTCTGGATGCCGTGCGCGAAGGATTCCGGTACACCCGGCTCATCGGGGTCTTCCAGCCGCACCGCTACACGCGGACGCTCGCCCTCGGACCGCAGTTCCCTCCCGCGTTCGACGGCATGGACCGCCTTGTTCTGGTGCCGGTGTACGCCGCCTCGGAATCCCCCCTCGAGGGCGGCACGTCGACCGATCTCCTCGCCGCGTTCCGCCGCCACGGCGGCGTACCCGTCGATCCCGCCGACTCCCTCGAATCCGCATGGAAGGCCCTGCGCGCCGACCTCCGTCCCGGCGACCTCCTCCTCGTCATCGGCGCCGGCGACGTCGAACAGATCGCCGCTTGGTCCGCCCGCGACCTCGCATGACCGCCGGGTTCATGGGCTCCAAGGT
>CAYXFW010000502.1:0-2942 GCA_964464305.1 uncultured Verrucomicrobiota bacterium | reverse complement strand
CGAACTCCCGTAGCGGACACGCGGATCAGGTGCGGGGGGCGGACGGTGTGGTCATGCGCACAAGGGCCACCAACTTCTGCCCCGCCGCGCCCGAGTCGATGGATGCGGCGGCCATGACGGCGCCGGCCCGGATGTCGGCCGCCAGTCCGGCAGCCACGATGGCGGCGGCGGCGTTGAGGAGGACGATGTCGCGCCGCGGGCCCCGGCCGCCGGCCAGGATCTCGCGAAGGATCGCGGCGTTCGCGGCGGCGTCGCCTCCGCGCAGGTCCGCCGGCTCGCATCGCGCGAACCCGGCCTCTTCCGGCGTGAACTCGAATACGCGGACAGTCCCGTTGAGAACCTCGGCGACGAGGGTGGGCCCCGTCAGGGTGAACTCGTCGAGGCCGTCGGATCCATGGACGATGAACAGGTGCACCGATCCAAGGTCCGCCGCAGCCTGGGCAAGGATGGGGACGAGGTCGGCGTGGTAGACGCCGAGGACGCCGTGCCGGGCGCCGGCCGGGTTGGACAGCGGGCCGAGGATGTTGAAGACGGTCCGGATGCCGATCTCGCGGCGCGGTCCGACGGCGTGACTCATGGCCGGGTGCAGGGCCGGCGCGAAGAGGAACGCAATTCCGATCTCCTTCAGACAGTTCGCCATCACCGAGGGCGTGATGTCCAGGTTGATGCCGAGGGCGGCCAGAACGTCCGCGCTGCCGCAGGCGCTCGACACGCTCCGGTTCCCGTGCTTGGCGACGACCGCCCCGGCGCCGGCGGCCACGAACGCCGCCGTCGTGGAGATGTTGAACGTATGGGCGCCATCGCCCCCGGTTCCACAGGTGTCCACGATCACGCCCTCGGGCGCGGGCACGGGGGTGAAGTGTTCGCGCATCGCCTCGGCGCTGCCGGCGATGACGTCCGGCGTCTCGCCCCGGATTCTGAGGGCGGTGATATAGGCCGAGATCTGGGCCGGCGTGGCGTCGCCGGACATGATCTGCCGCATGACCCCCCGCGCCTCGTCGCGAGTGGGCGTCCTTCCCTCTGTCAGTGCCGCAATGGCTTCGCGTATCATGGTTCGCCCTTCCTTTCCGGCACACTCTACGGCAGCCGGAGGACCGCAACAACGGGAAAGCCGATCGTCCCCGGGCCGGCGCGCCGAGCCCGGCGGGCACGCGCTCCGGTGCGCGGGAAGGCCGGGGCCCACGTCCCCGGCTACAACCCTCAACCACGGGGGCAGCGTTGTAGCGATTGAAATCGGGATGCCGAAATATGGATTGCGCGGGTTCGGCGGGGAGGCTACTTTGTCAGTTTTGCGGCCGCGTGCGCCATGAGGACGCCGGAGGTCCGCGGGTCCGAAGGGATCGTTGAGGAGCGCCAATGAAGGACATGCCGGTTGCCAACGTGCGGAACGTAGCGTTCTTGGGGCATACGGGGAGCGGGAAGACGTCCCTGCTGGATGCGCTCCTGTTCAAGCTGGGTCTGAATGACCGGAAGGGAACTCCCGAGAACGGCACGAGCATGGCCGACTGGTCCGACGAGGAGAAGGACCGCAAGATCTCCATCTGGGCCAAGCCCTTCGACCTCCCCTTCAAGACCGCCTCCGGGGCGAAACACCGCCTGGTGGTCATCGACACGCCGGGCTATGCGGACTTCGTCGGCCAGATGCTTTGCGCCCTTTCCGTGGCGGACGCCGGCCTGATCTTCGTCGACGCGACGGCCGGGCTCCAGGTCGGCGCCGCGCGTGCCTGGCGGCAGTGCGAGAAGGCGGGCATTCCGCGCGGCATCGTGATCGGCGGCATCGACAAGGAGAATGCGGACTTCGACGCCGTGCTGGCCTCGATCCAGTCCGCGTGGGGCGCTCGCTGCCTTCCGGTCACGGTCCCCGTGCCGGGTAACGCCTCGGTGGTGGACGTGTTGGCGGCCTCCGGCGCGCCGGCCGACATGGCCGCCGCGGTCGAGAAGCTCAAGACGCAGCTCGTGGAGGCTGCGGCGGAATCCGACGACGCGCTGATCGAGAAGTTCCTCGGCGGCGAAACGCTGACGCCCGAGGAGATCTCCAGCGGTCTACGCGGATCGGTCCGGACCGCAAAGCTCGTGCCCGTCTTCGCGGCGTCGGCCCGGAGCGACGCAGGCCTTGCGGAGCTTCTGGAGAGCCTCGTGCGCCTGTTTCCATCGCCGCTGGACCGGAAGGCCCGGGCGGCGGACGGAGCGGAAATCGATCCGTCCCCGACGGCGCCATTCTCCGGCTTCGTGTGGCGGACCATTTCAGATCCCTTCGTCGGCCAGTTGAGCCTCTGCCGCGTCTTTGGCGGCACGATGAAGGGCGAGGGCGAGATTCACAACGTGACGAAGGACGCCAAGGAGCGAATCGGCGGGCTCATCGTCATCAACGGAAAGAAGCAGGAGGCGGTGACCGAGGCGCACGCCGGGGACATCGTGGCGCTGGCCAAGCTGAAGAACACGGGGTTCAACGACAGCCTGGGGGCGCCCGGGGGCACGGCCGCGTTCGCCCCGATCGTCCTGCCGAACCCGGTCATGGCGTATGCGGTCACGCCGAAGACGCAGGGCGACGACGACAAGATGATGGGGGGCCTGCACCGCGTTGCCGAGGAGGATCCCACCCTGCGGCTCGAGCGAAACGCGGAGACCCACGAGGTCATCCTTTCCGGCATGGGCGACGCGGAGGTCAACGTTGCCGTCGACAAGATGCGCCGGCACAGCAAGGTTGAGGTGATTCTTTCCACGCCGAAGGTCGCCTACAAGGAGACCGTGACGGGGCGGGGCGAGGGGCATTACAAGCACAAGAAGCAGACGGGCGGGCGGGGCCAGTATGGCGAGGTGTACCTCCGCGTGGAGCCGAAGCCGGCGAATGAGGCCGAGTGGTTCGTCAACGCGGTGGTGGGCGGCACGATCCCGGGCAACTTCATTCCGGCGGTTCAGAAGGGCCTGGTCGACGGCATGAC
>CAYXFW010000501.1:0-2947 GCA_964464305.1 uncultured Verrucomicrobiota bacterium | reverse complement strand
TCGGTCCCCTCCTGCGACACCGGCTTGATGCCGATGCCCGACGTGGCGGGGAACCGGATCTTCTTCACGCCCATGTCCTTTTGCAGAAAGTCGATGAGCTTGCGAACCTCCGGCGTGCCGGCGGCCCACTCGATGCCGGCGTAGATGTCCTCCGCGTTCTCCCGGAAGATGATCATGTTCGTCAGGTCCGGCCGCTTCACCGGCGAGGGCACGCCCTCGAACCAGCGGACGGGGCGCAGGCAGACGTAGAGATCGAGTTCCTGGCGCATCGCGACGTTGATGCTGCGGATACCGCCGCCGACGGGGGTCGTCAGCGGGCCCTTGATGGACACGAGGAACTCGCGGCACGCATCGAGCGTCTCGGGCGGCAGCCAGACGCCCTTGCCGTAGGTCGCCACGGCCTTCTCGCCGGCGTAGACTTCCATCCACCGGACGTTCCGGCGTCCGCCGTAGGCCTTTTCGACCGCCGCATTCCACACGTGCATCGCCGCGCGCGTGATGTCGCGGCCGATGCCGTCGCCCTCGATGAACGGAAGGATCGGGGAGTCCGGCACATGCAGCCGTCCGTCCTGGCCCATGGTGATCTTCGCGCCACCCGTCGGAACCGTGACCATCTGGTAAACCATGGATCCCCCTAGCGCCCGGCCGCGCCGGGTCTCTGTGACGTCCTATGCGACGCGTGGCGCGTCGCCCCACAAATCCTCGATCGCGTAGTACTGCCGCATCTCGGCGGTCATCAGGTGCACGACGACGCCGAGAAAATCCCGCACGATCCATCCGCTGTCCGACCCGCCGGTGGCGCGGTGCGCCGGGCGGCCGGCCCCTTTAAGGGCCCGGCTGATTTCGGCGTCGAGCGCCTTCAGGTGCGGCGCGCTGGTGCCCGTGACGATGACGTAATAGTCGGTGACGCCGGACACACCCCGAACATCCAGGATGACGGTGTCGATGCCCTTCTTCTCCTCCGCCGCGGTCCGTGCCGCACGCGCGAGAGTTCCGTAGTCAGACTCCATAGAGGTGGTGCTCGCTGATGTATCGCTCAACGCAATCGGGGACAAGATACCGGATTCCGAGGCCCTCGGCAAGACGCATCCGGATGTCGCTGGAGGAGATGCCGATTTCGTGCACGCGGGCCACCCGCTCCAGAAGCCGCTGCGGCCAGGGCGGCGGGAGGCCGAGGGCGTCCGGATCCACGGCGTGAAGGAGGAACCCCGGACGGGCCAGCGTGAGGAACTCGCAGAGCTCCAGAAGCCGGCCGATGTCCTTCCAGGTCCGAAGCTCGATCAGCGTGTCGGCGCCGATCAGAAAGTGCAGGCGGTCGCCCGGCCGGGCGGCCTGCATCTCGCGGACCGTGTCGATTGTGTACGTGATGCCCGGCCGCTCGATCTCGCAGCGGCTCAATCCGAAGCGGGGATCGCCTTCGATCGCCGCCTCGATCATCGCGGCGCGGTGCTCGCCGGCGGCCAGTGCGCCCGACGGCTTGTGCGGCGGGTTGCCGCACGGGACGAAGACGACGCGGTCGAGGTCGAACGCCTCCGCCGCGTCCTGCGCCACGACCAGGTGCCCCGTGTGCACCGGGTTGAAGCTCCCACCGAACAGCCCGACCCGCATGGCTTGGATCCCCCCGGTCGCCCCACGCGACCGTGGGCGAGTTTCAAGTTTCAAGCTCCAAGTTACAAGTTCCGAATCCCGTTTGCGGTTGCCCCGACCGGACGGACGGGTCTATGGTTCGTCGCACCCAGGAGGCGCTGCATGAAGACGTCCTGCCGGCCGTACGCAATTCCGGCCGTTGCCGCCCTGCTCGCGGCAGCCGCGATCCCCGCACCCGCCCAGGCGCCGGCTGTGAACACTGCGGCCGGCAGTATCGCCATCGATGCCTCGCAGAAGGGCCCGCCGATGAGCCCGCTCGTCTACGGCCAGTTCATCGAACACCTCGGCCGGTGCATCTACGGCGGAATCTGGGCCGAGATGCTGGAGGACCGCAAGTTCCATTACGTCATCACGCCCGGCTTCGCGCCCTACGGGGCCGGGAAGGCTCCCTCGGCCGAGATCCCCTTCCCCGTCGTCAGCGCCTCGCCGTGGCAGATCGTCGCGGCGGGCGGCGACCCGGCCGCCGCGGTGACCCTGTCGACGAACGATGTGTTCGCCGGCCGCCACGTCCCGCGGCTCGCCGCCGGCGCGGCGATCCGGCAGGGCGACCTCGCCGTCGAGAAGGGCCGCGAGTACGAGGGCTACGTCTGGGCCCGAGGCGAGGGCGATGCGACGCGTGTGACCGTTGCGCTGGAGGGCGCGACGGGCGGCATCGCCGGTGCGGCGGCGACGGGGCGCCGCTATGTCCGGCTTCCGTTCGTCTTCCGCGGCACGGCCGATGTCGCGCGGGCCGCGCTGACGGTCCGCCTCGACGGCGCGCCGGGACGTATCGGCACGGTCTCGCTGATGCCCGCGGACAACGTTGAAGGCCTGCGCGCGGACACGCTGGCACTGCTCCGCGAATTGAAGTCGCCGATCTACCGCTGGCCGGGCGGCAACTTCGTCTCGGGCTACGACTGGCGCGACGGCATCGGCGACCGCGACCGCCGGCCGCCGCGCGTGAACCCCGCGTGGACCGGCGTCGAGCACAACGACTTCGGCATGCACGAGTTCATCCGCTTCTGCCGCCTCGTCGACGCCGAGCCGCTGATCACCGTCAACACGGGCTTCGGCGACGCCCACTCCGCCGCCGCGGAGCTCGAGTACGCCAACGGCGCCGCCGACACGCCGTGGGGCCGCACGCGCGCGGAAAACGGCGCGCGCCGACCGTTCGGCGTGAAGTACTGGTGCATCGGCAACGAGATGTGGGGGGCCTGGCAGCTCGGCTACATGAAGGCCGAGCACTACTTCATCAAGCATAACTGGGTCGTCGACACGATGCGGCAGGTCGACCCGACGTTCGTCCCGATCGCCTCCGGCA
>CAYXFW010000500.1:0-2968 GCA_964464305.1 uncultured Verrucomicrobiota bacterium | reverse complement strand
GCCAGCCAGTGTATCGGCGGCCTCGGCCACGGTCAATGGTGCAAGCCGTCCTCGACTGGCTGATTCCGGGGCTTGCGGTCATGGCGGCGGTCGGCTATCAGTGCACAGAGAAAGTCAACCGGAGGCGGCAATGAAGACCTTGTTCATGGCAATGGCGGCGGGTGGGCTGGCAATGGTGACAGCACGGGGGGTGGGACCCATGAAATCGAACACATTCGGACAGGATGTTGCATTTCTCTCCAAGCACACGGACGTGATCGTGTTGTCTGCCGCCGACGGCGGGGCAAAGGTCGCGCTGGCGCCGGCCTACCAGGGCCGCGTGATGACCAGCACGACCGGCGGCGACGACGGGCCCAGCTTCGGCTGGCTCAACGCCCGGGTCATCGAGTCCGGGATCCGCCCGCCCGCGCAGCGCAAGGGCAGCCTCGAAGAGCACATCCACATCTTCGGCGGCGAGGACCGCTTCTGGCTCGGCCCCGAGGGCGGCCAGTTTTCGGTCTTCTTCAAACCCGGCAGCGCGTTCGATTTCGCATCGTGGCAGACGCCCGCGCCGATCGACACGGACGCCTTCCGCACGGCGGGGAAGACGGCCGACTCCGCGACGTTCGTCCAGGAGTTCGACCTCGTGAACTACAGCGGCACGCCCCTCGCCTGCCGCGTCGACCGAACCGTCCGGCTGCTGGGCCGCGACGCCGCGCGCGCCGCGCTCGGGACGGCCATCCCGGACGGCGTCGAGTTCGTCGGCTACGAGAGCGACAACCGCCTGACCAACCGCGGGCAGAAGCCGTGGACGAAAGCGGGCGGCATGCCGTCGGTTTGGATCCTCGGAATGTACAAGCCGTCGCCCTCGACGACGGTCGTCATCCCGTTCAAGACCGGCCCCGAGTCGGACCTCGGCCCGAAGGTGAACGACACATATTTCGGCAAGGTGCCGCCGGAGTACCTGGTCGTGAAGGACGGCGCCCTCTTCTTCAAGGGCGACGGAACCCGGCGCGGCAAGATCGGGATCAGCCCGCGGCGCTCCAAGGGCATCGCCGGCAGCTTCGACGAGGCCGGCGGCGTGCTGAACCTGGTCACCTACAACGTGCCGGACTCGCACGGGGGCTATGTCAATTCGATGTGGGAGTTCCAGAAGGATCCGTTCGGCGGCGATGCGCTCAACTCCTACAACGACGGCTCGCCCGAGCCCGGCAAGCCGCCGCTGGGCCCGTTCTACGAACTGGAGACCTCTTCCCCCGCCGCGGCGCTGGCCCCCGGCGGCACGATCCGCCATGTGTCGCGCACCTTCCATCTCCGCGGACCGCGCGCCGCCCTCGACGCGATCTCGCGCGCCACGCTCGGCGTGGGACTCGCGGAAATCGAAGGCGCGTTCTAAGCGATCAGCCCTCGTCGGGCTCGATGTGGACGGAAACGAACGATTCCGTCCCGAACGTCTCCCGGAGTGCGTTCTCCACGTCCGAGGCGACATGGTGCGCGGCCCGGATGCTCAAATCCGGGGCGACACAGACGTGAAGATCGATGGCCACCGTGTTGCCAATCCGACGCGTCCGCAGATCGTGCGGCCGGATCGCGCCCCGGACAGCGGAAACGATGGCGGTGATCCTCTGCTCGACGGCATCTTCCAACGACTCCTCGGTCAACTCCTTGACACTGCCGACCGTGATCTTCGCAGCCACCTTCAGAATGAACACACTCACGACCACGGCGGCAATCGGGTCCAGCACGTGCCAGTGTTCGCCGAGCGCCATCGCGCCGCCGATGCCGATGAGCGTTCCGATGGACGAGAAGGCGTCGGACCGGTGATGCCAGGCATTGGCAATGACCGCCTGGCTCTGGATCTCGCGGCCCACGCGCGCGGTATAGCGGTACAGCCATTCCTTGAGCACGATGGACACTGCGGCGGCCACGAGGGCAATCGGGCCCGGCGTGGGGATATGCACTCCGTGGAGACCCGCCCAAATCCGTTTGGACCCGGTCCATAGAATCCCGAGGCCCACGGCGAAGAGCGCCAGCCCGATGAGAGCGGTGGCCAGCGTCTCGTACTTCCCATGACCGTAGTCGTGGCTTTTGTCCGGCGGTTTGCCGATGATCCGGAAGCAGACGAGAACCACGATGTCGGTCGCAAAGTCGGACAACGAATGCATCGCGTCGGCCACCATGGCCGCACTGTTGCCGAAGATGCCGGCCGCCAGCTTGAACGCTGTCAGCGCCAGGTTGGTGTAGAAACCGACCCAGGTGACGCGGTTGGCCTTGGAGGCCCTGATGTCCGCAGCATTGCTCATTTCGGCACGATGGAGACCCTGTGCTCCGGGAAGTCGGCGGCGTAGCGCCTGAGAAGGGCGTCCGTGTCGGCGGGAACGATGTAGATTTTGCCGCGGATCTTCAGCGTCGCGCCAGGCGCGAGGCCGCCAAGGCGGAAGTCCGCGTGGAGACACCGGATGATCCCTTGGAACAGTTCCTGGTACGGTTCCCACGCGGTGGCCCAGATCCAGCGCTCGTCGCCGCTGAAGCATCCGATCAGGCCGTTGTCAGGCACGCGCGGATGGAGGGGTCGCGGATTGACGTCGGTGCGCGGCACATGCGCGGGGCACCAGACCTGGCCGGGGGTGTACCGCGCCTTGACCGCCCAGTCCGAAACCGGCATCCGCTGGAGCCGGCCGTCGAGACACAAGAAACACTTTGGAAGGTAGTCGTCGAGCGAGGGGCCGTTCTACCTGCCGCAGATGTTCATCGGGCGGCTGTCGGTAGGCGGTGGCACGCAGCTGGACAACCTCGTGTCGAAGACACTGGCGTACGAGAGCTACTCGGTGAACGAGCATTGGCGCAACAATGTCTACTTCGTTGGAGACGACCAGTGGCACTACGGGACCGCCGGAGGATCCTACTCCTGGGACTTCGGCGAGCGGCGCTTCACCGAGGTCTGCGTTGAGCTTGCGGAGATGGTCGCCGCGTCCCCGGCAGATGTGGA
>CAYXFW010000499.1:0-2983 GCA_964464305.1 uncultured Verrucomicrobiota bacterium | reverse complement strand
CGCGAAGATCTTTGGAATCTGCGCGCGGACGATGCCCGGGCCGTTGTCGGTGACGTCGACGCGGAAGCGGGCCGGCGAGGTCTGCGCGATGTCGACGGCGATCTCGGGCAGGATCCTCGCCTCCTCGCAGGCGTCGAGCGCGTTGTCCACCGCTTCCTTGACGGCCGTCAGGAGCGCCCGGCGGGGGCTGTCGAAGCCGAGCAGGTGGCGATTCTTGAGGAAAAACTCCGAGACGGAAATGTCCCGCTGCCGCAGCGCCATCGTCTCGGCGGTTTCCGCCGAGCCCTTCGATCCTTGCCTGGCCATTCGCCACACTCCGTTGGAAAGACCCGAATATGAGGGAGCGGCGTCAGGGGTGCAATCGTAAAGCAGACCCCGGGGTGCCCATCTCCGACTACGTGCAACGATGAAGACGATGCTGGCGCAGGTTTCCCGTTCGGCCGGGCCAGCGGCCCGGCCCTACCTGCCATCCGTGAAATCCGGGGTGGGGCCGGACCGCCGGGCCGGCCGCCGGGCGATTCCCGGAGCGTGCGCATCATCGGAGATGCGTCCGCCCCTGGGAGAAGTTCCCCCACTTCACCGCCGCCGCTCGACGGGAACGGGTCGGCTACTGCACGCTGCAGTCCAGCGTGAATTCCACGGGAAAGTTCACGGCGGCGCTCAGGGGGCAGTACTTTTCGGCGAGCTTCACGGCTTCCTGCATCTTCGGGATGTCCGCCTCGGTGGCGACGCGCGCGGTGACGCGGACGTCGATGCGCGTGAAGCGGAGGCCCGACGCGCCCTTTTCCATCGATCCCGTGGCGCGGCTGGTCCAGCTCTTCAGGCCGATCTTGTTCTTCGTGACGAAGTACATCGACGTGAGCAAAATGCAGGACTCGACGCCGCCGACCAGCATGTCCTCGGGCGTCCACCGTCCCGCCTCTCCGCCGAACTGCGTCGGCGACGAGATGTCGATGGACAACCCGCCCTCCGTCCGCGTGACCAGATTCTCCCCGCCCTGCCATTCCGTCGCCGTGATGAACGAGTGCATCGAAGTCTCCTTCCGTATCTGAATCACCATACCCCGACGCGGGGCGTGAAGGAAGGGTGGAAGATAGTGATGAGTGATGAGCGATGAGTGATGAGTGAGGGATGGTTTCAGGTGTCAGGGAGGAGGGGAGGGGGGGGAGTTTCAAGTTTCAGGTTTCAAGTTGAGGCGGACCTCCGACCTCTGACTTCCGACCTCTGCCTCTGCGCCCTCTGCGTCTCGGTGTGAACTCCTACGCAAGCACCGGACCGAGCTTGAGCCACAGTTCGGCGGCGAGGTCGCGGGATTCGAACGACGCGAGGCGGCGGCGCTGGGCGGCGAGAATGCCGGCGCGGAGGCGCGCATCGCGGGCGATCCGGGCGATCATCTCGGCGACGAGGTCGAATCGCTTCTCGTGGAAGAGCACGCCCGCGCCGCCGAGCGTCTCGGGGACCGCGGCGGCCGCGTAGGCCAGCACGGGGACGTCGTGGGCCATCGCCTCCACGATCGGCACGCAGAAGCCCTCGTGTTCGCTCATGCACAGGAAGACCGTGGCGCGGCGGTAGTACGCGGCCAGTTGCGGCTGCGGGACCGAGCCGGGGAACAGGACGTCTTCCAGCTTCCACTCGCGCGTCCGCGCCCGCAGCAGGCTCAGGTAGCGCTCGCAGCCGGCGTAGGAGCCGACGTGAACCAGCCGCGCGGACGGCTCGACATAGCGCCGGAGATAGTAGAACGCGGCGAGCAGGTCCTCGATGCGCTTGTTCGGCACGCCGCGGCCGACGAAGAGCACGTTGAGGCGGCCGTCGCCGTATTCCCGCATCACCCCGCGGTCCGGCGCGGCGCGGATCAGGGAGAAATCCAGCGCGAGAGGAAACACGCCGACGTCGCGGTGGCCCATCGCCTCGAGCTCGGACGCATTGTAGGCGCTGTCGGCGAGCGTCACGGCGGCGGTCCCCGCGAGCGAGCGCGCCTGCTCGCGGCCGTGGGCCAGCATGCGGGCCGTCGCATCGCGCACGCCCTCGAACCACTCCGGGGGCGTGATGTTGTGGTAGAGGATCGCCTTCCGCGCGCGGAGGGACGGAAACAAGGCGTTGGCCGGCGAGCCGATGGACAGGTGCAGCAGGGCCGCGTCGTCCGGTCCCATCTCCGCCGCGGCGCGGGAGAGATCGCGCACGTCGCCGCGCAGTTCGGGCAGGACGCGGCTTGTCTCGCAGTAGATCTCCGAGGCGAGGCCGCGCGCGCGGACGATCGCGCGGATCGTCAGCGCCTCGTTGCTGATCGCGTCGCCCTTGCTGCAGCCGGCGAGAATCTGATGCAAGGAACGGGCGGTCACGGCAGGCCCCCGGAGGAAGACGGAAGAAGGAAGACGGAAGACGGAAGAAGCGAACATCGAAGGGCGGAGGCAACATCCAACAACCAACAACCAAATGAGGACTGCGAACCTGAGAACCCTGTCCGCCCGCAACCCGGAACGCGGAACGCGGAAGCCGGAACCTCCGGACATCCGATTTCCAAGGTTTGGAAACCGTGCTTCACAGGGTTTCCAAGGCTTGGAAAAGCCGGCTGTCGACGGCGGACCACGAGTACTCGGTCTGCGCAAAGCGCCGGCCTTGCGCGCCCATGGCGGCGCGGAGGGGCTCGTCGGCGAGCAGGCGGTCCAGCGTCGCCTCGAAATCGGGGTAGTGGCGGAACCAGAGGCCCGCGCCGGAGCGCCGGCACTGCCATTGCAGGACCTCGCTGCCCTCGTTGACCAGCGCGGGCGTGCCGGCCATGAAGGCTTCGAGCAGCACGATGCCCAGGCTCTCGAGGCGGGAGGGATGGCAGAAGACGCGCGCGCCGGCCATGGCCTCGCGCTTCTCCGCCTCCGGCAGGAGGCCGGCGTCGATCACAAACGGGTGTGCGTCGACGGGCCCGCTGCCGGTCATCACGAGCCGCACGTCGCGGCCGGTGCGTTCGCGGAAGACGCGCACGTATTCC
>CAYXFW010000498.1:0-2983 GCA_964464305.1 uncultured Verrucomicrobiota bacterium | reverse complement strand
ACCCGGGCGTCGGGCTCCCTGCGCCAGGGCAACCCGGAGCCCGTGCTGATCGGGCGGCGGGGGTTCAAGGGGCAGATCGACCACGCGGCGCTGTGGTCGCGCGCACTCGGCGAGGCCGAGATCACCGCGCTCAGCGGCGGCGAGGCCGTCCGGGCGGAACGCCTCGCCGCGATGGCGAAACAGGTCGAGGCGAAGATCGGCCGCGAGGGGATGACGCTCGCCGATCAGTTGCGCGGTGCGCGCGAGCTCAGACAAAGGCTGTGGAACGACCCCCACCGCCCGCGCTACCACCTGCTTCCGCCGGACGGATTCTGGAACGACATCAACGGGACGATCTTCTGGAAGGGGCGCTACCACGTCTTCTTCCTGGGCCGGCTTGCGCCGGACCGCGACACGATCCTCGCGGGCCGGGACTCCGCCCACGCGCGCGAGACGTGGCTGCACGCCTCCAGCCACGACCTGGTGCACTGGGTGCATCACCCGCCCGCGCTCGTTCCGGTCTTCGACGGCACCATGCCGAGCGGCATCTACAGCGGCGACATGATGGACAACATGCCCGTGCCCACGATCATCGTGCACGTGCCGGGGCAGGGGACGTGCCTCTACACGGCCGAGGACGACGACCTTGTCCGGTGGAAGCCGCACCCGGGCAACCCGGTCATCCCGTCCGCCGGTGCGCCGCCCGAGGCGGTGATCTTCGACCCGTGCGGCTGGAAGGAGGGCGATGTCTACTACGCGCTCGTCGGCAACAAGAACAAGACGCCCGGCTACGAGGGCGATTCGACGAGCGTCTTCTGTTCGCGCGACCTGGCGAAATGGGAGTACCGCGGCCCGTTCTACAAGTCCGAGCGCCGATGGACGCAGGAATATGAGGATTGCGCCTGCCCGGACTTCTTCCCGCTCGGCGACCGGCACGTCCTGATCTCCCACGTGCACCGGCCGTGGAACCACCTCCAGTACTACATCGGCCGCTTCGACCGTGAGGCCTGCCGGTTCCTTCCCGAACAGCATGGGTACATGAGCTGGCCCGGCGGCCAGCTCTGCGCGCCGGAGACGCTGCTGGACGACCGCGGGCGCAGGATCTTCTGGGGCTGGGTCATGGAGGCGGGCCCCAGCACGAACGGCTGGGCCTCGGTCGCCACGCTGCCCCGCGTGCTCTCGCTGGCCGATGACCGCTCGCTGCGCATCGAGCCCGCGCCGGAACTGGAGGTTCTCCGCTGCGACCCGCGCGGCCGCGAGGATCTTCCGGTCGCCGCCGAGCTGCCGCTGGACGAAATCCGCGGCGACTGCCTGGAGATTTCCGCGGTGATCGAACCCGGGGACGCCCGGGCGTTCGGTCTGCGGGTCCGCCGTTCGCCCGGCGGCGAGGAGCAGACGTCCATCGTGATCTCGCCGGGGGAAAAGACTCTCGCGATCGACCTGTCGCGGTCCTCGCTCGCTCCGGGGATCAAGTACGTCTGCATGAATGCGGACTGGGCCAGGGAGAACGGCATCCCGGAGGAGAAGCGGTTCGCCCGCGCGCAAGTGGCGCCGTTCGGGCTGAACCCGGGCGAGCCCCTCCGCCTGCGCGTGTTCCTCGACCGTTCCATCCTCGAGGTCTTTGTCAACGGCCGCCAGTGCCTCACGCAGCGCATCTACCCGACGCGCCCGGACAGCCTCGGGGTCTCTCTTTTTGCCACCGGCGCCCCGGTCCGGGTCCGGGAACTGAAGGCCTGGCGCATGTCACCGACGAATCCGTACTGATGGGGGCGGAGGACGGGGGCGGATGAGGCATCCGATGATGGGGACATAGAAACAGAGGCCGGCGCGCTGCCGAGGAACGGATTTGATATCACTTCGCGGCAACAGTATTTCGTGGAATGCGTTGCATTCCACGAAAGCGGGAATGGAATCTTCCAAGGGTTGGAACGGCGTCCGGCACTGTCGTCCGAACCTTGGACCGCGCCGCTCTCGGGATTCCGGCACGCCACGGCTTCTGTGTCCCCATGCCACGCCCCATGCCACGCGGCTTGTGTTTTCTCGGCGAGGCGTTTTCAGCATTTGCTGAAAGCCGCCGCAAGAATGAATGCCGCTTGACATTCGAACGCCATTCAGTCTATGGTTTTCAGCGTTCGTTGAAAAGGCGCGTGGCAATGAAAGACGTGGAGATCCAAGAGAAAGCGGCGGATGCCATCCAGGCATGTCTGGGTGAAGTGCCTTTCATCCGGGTGAAACGGGTGCGAAAGAACCAGCGGCAGAAGAACGTAGAGGCGGACTTCCTGCTCGATCTTCAAATGGCAGGTGGACCGGCCCTGCAGATCGTTGTGGAGGTGAAGACGAACGGTCAGCCCAGGCTGGCACGGGATGCGGTCAACCAGCTTCTGCGGTGCAGTCGTGCGTTTCCGATGGCTTACGGCGTGTTCATGGCGCCGTACATCTCGCCGCAATCCGCCGATATCTGCGAGAAGGAAGGGATCGGCTATCTTGATCTTGCCGGGAACTGTCGGATATCGTTTGGGCAGGTTTTCATCCGCCGGGAGGGCCTCCGCAACCCGTTCGCCCAAAAGCGCGACCTGCGGTCGTTGTACGCCCCCAAATCCGCGCGCATCCTGCGGGTGTTGTTGATGCGTCCGTCCGAAGGGTGGAAAACTCAAGCGTTGGCCGACGAGGCCAGAGTCAGCCTCGGGCAGGTCGCCAACGTCAAGAAACTGCTGCGGGACCGCGAGTGGGTTGCAGACGGGAAAGCAGGCTTCAAACTTACGGATCCCATGAGCCTGCTGGCGGATTGGGCCGGGAACTACACCTACCGCAAGAACACGGCGCGGGACTTCTACGCCATGAAGGGCCCCGACGAAGCCGAGGCGGCGCTCGCGAAGGCGTGCCGCGAACTCGAAATCCCGTATGCCTTCACCGGTTTTTCGGCTGCCCGTCGGGTCGCCCCTGCCGTGCGGGGGCAACGGACCATGGCCTATGTCAGCGCCATTTCAGAGGCTTTGCTGGAACG
>CAYXFW010000497.1:0-2989 GCA_964464305.1 uncultured Verrucomicrobiota bacterium | reverse complement strand
AACAGTTCTATTCTGCCTACTTCAGTTTGCGGCCACCTGTTACCTGTGAATGGACCGCACCGCCAGGGCGTCGACGGACCCATATCTTTGCATCTCGCTCTGCAATGGCATGGTCGACGCTGCCAGTCGTCTTTGAGATCGGAGTCAAGTAGTCATTGTGCGGTCGCTCCAAGTAGTCCTTATGCCCCGATCGATCATCTGGCCCCTTCGAGAGCCACATAAAGCCTACCTCGGCCTGCCGATCCATGCGTAGCTGCCCAATCCATGTTCCTCCACCGTGGCCGACGGCTGACCGGCCGCAGCCCCGAGGAGGGTATACGCCCGCGGACGGAGGCGGCGCAAGCGGTTTCGGGCGGCTTTCGGTTGGGCTACCGGAGCGCCCGGTGGCAGGTTCGAAGGATCGCGACCGGAGGAGCGGCGGCGAGCGGCATCATGGGCCCGGGCTGACGGCCTTGGAGTCGTGTGGAGTTTGCCAGCGCCAGCGCGATCACGCAGTCGTCGTGAAACCCCGCCGGCCGTCGATAGCATCGATCGACCGACACCGACCGGCGTACTGGGAGTCGTTGATCTCGCCCAAGTACAGCAGCGTCTTCTGCACCACGCCGCCGCCGCGCACCCGCCGACTCTCGACCACGCTCCAGTACTGGGCGTCTTCCCGTTTTTCTTCCGCTGCGTCGCCCTCAGAAACATGCCCGCATCATCGACGCTGCCACCCTGCCTCCGCAAGAGGGCAGGTCTTCACTACAGGCCGTTTCCGCGCCACGAAGTCCGAGAATCCCTAAAGCAATCGCCGCTCCACCCCAAAGAAAGTCATTCCGCTGGCCCAGTTGCGAAAGACGGTCGAGGCCGTCGACACGGGAGGCTGCGGCCTTCGATGCGTGTTTACAGCGGAATTCCAATATCCTTGCAATATAGCGTTCCCGGCGGGCCGATCGCCATCAACGCATGACCGCCTGCGACGGCGACTTCGATTGCGCGCTTGGCGTATTCCTGGCCCTTGACGTCGGCGAAGTCCTCCGGGATGCGCCAGCCGTCGGAGAACGTCTGCGCCGGGTCGAGCTTCATTGGGGCGATCTCGATGCCGCCGGTCAGGAAGTCCGCCGCGTCGCGCAGGGTGTTGACCGGGTAGACCGCCAGTCCCTCGACGACGGCTGCCTCCTCGGCATTCTCCGGCGGGACAAGGATCCCGCGGCATCCGGCAGTGCGGGCGCCGACGGCGAGCGGCAGGACGCCGCGGACGCGCCGGACTTCTCCGCTCAGGGCCAGTTCGCCGATGACTGCGAGGCCCTCCAGCGCCGAGCCGTCGATCGCGCCCGAGGCGACCAGCATGCCCAGCGCGATCGGCAGGTCGTAGATCGGCCCCTCCTTGCGGATGTTGGCCGGCGCGAGATTGATCGTGGTGCGCCCGCGCGGCGGCTCGAAGCCGGAGTTGATCAGCGCCGTCCAGACGCGGTCGGAGCTTTCCTTGACCGCGGCATCGGGCAGCCCGACGACGATCACCTTCGGATCCCCGCCGCCCGCGTTGACCTCGATCTCCACCGGGACCGAGTCCACCCCGACCACCGCCCCCGACCGGACTTTCGCCAGCATGATTTCGTCTCCCGCGACGTCCGCCGCCGCCCGAACCCTACAGAATCCGACCCGCCCCCCGCTGTCAAACCCCAACCGTGCCCGCACGCCCCGCCCGGTTCGGCATCCGGCGCGCTCCCCCCTCTTTCATGAAGGATCGGGCCCGGTGCAATTCCAGAACAAAGTCACCCCGGTTCCGAAGAAGAACGACGGCATTTCGCATCGAACGTAACGGCTCGATTCCGGCGTGACGACGGTCGCATCCGGGTATAGCCTGCCCTTGGAAGGGCACGGGGAAGGCCATGGGGACAGCAAAACAGCGTCGCTTGGAAGCCGGCGAGGTGTGCCGTACGCCCTGCGACATAAGACGCTTGCCGATCACGCCATAGAGACATGGACGCGCAAGAAAGCAGGAGAACCGCAAAAGAGGGCGTGCGGATATGCGGCCAATACCAAGAAGGGAGGCGCTGGTTGTGCCTTCCGCTATTCCTTCCACAATCCGACGATTCTGTGCCTGATGCCCACGCCTTCACACGCGTCCAAGATGTTGATGACTTCCTGATGGGGCACATCTTCGCCCGCTGAAATCGAAACAGGGACATCACGCGAAATGGCTGCGAGCTTCAGGAGTGTCCCTTGCAGTTGCACCAACGTGATGGGCCTGGAGTTCACGCGAACGCCGTCCTTCGTGCAAGCGATGGAGACGGTCGGCAGGGCATTGCTCGTGACGACAACAGACTCGGCGCTCAGAAATGCCAGTTTCATTGGCCAGTCAACACCGGGGACACGAGCATCGAATGCGGGCGCGCAGCCGTTGGTTGATGCGAGCCGTACGGCTTGCCAAACGACACCGAAATGAGTTTGGGGCCCTGCTTGAATGGCAACCGGGACGCCCTTGCCGTACTGGGCAACAGCGTTCGTGAACAAGACAGTCAGATCTGGTCCGCTCACGTTCATCCCGCCAACACGATACCCATCTTTGCAGACGACTCGGACGGTTATCTCCAACGGCGATCGATCGATGATCCGGCACGCATGCTTCGACAGCGGCAGTGCACGAACATCCGGCGGTCCTCCTCCCGTGCAACCGCCGGCCATCAGTAGGGCGGCGCCGACCCATATTCTCCGGTTCATTATCATCTCTCCTAGCACAACGTTTGCCATGAGGCTGCGCGAACCCGGCTACGGGTTCTCGATAGCCTCAAGGGCGTGGTTCGCTGATCCATTTCTCTTCGCCTCCCATAGGGTGAAAGCTCTCCCGTCCCATGTTGTGACCGTGACACGCATGGTTTTGGATTGCATCTCGTATGAGCCGCTACGATTCGGATGTAGTTTCCAGCTTGCGACCGCCCACCAGAGACGCCGCCAGAGTGTCATGGGGGCAGGGTCAAAGCGGAGGGTCCACTCCATGCCTTCTCCC
>CAYXFW010000496.1:1598-2995 GCA_964464305.1 uncultured Verrucomicrobiota bacterium | reverse complement strand
GAAGTGGCGCCGGTATCTTCCGTTCCCGCCCGTCACCGCTCCGCTCGTCGAGGGCGTGCCGCCGGAAGGCCGCGCGCTGCTGTACGAAGACGTGGTCGCCACGCTTCAGCAGTACGGCGACGTGGTCGGCATCACGGATGTCATCGCGGACACGCACGAGGATCCGGTTCTGCGGATCTCCACCGATGCGTGCGCCCGGCAGGCCGCGGAGAGCGTCGAGGTCGTGACCATCGACGGGCTCAAGGCCGGTTCCAACGTCCACTACGCGAACGGAGTCGCCTCGCGGACGCTGGTGAACTCGCCGGTTTCGCGCAGCGACGTTCGGCAGATCGTGCGGACGCTTCGCCGGGCGAAGTGCCAGCCGATCAACAAGATCATCAAGTCCGGCCCCGACTACGGCACGCAGGCGGTCGAGGAGTCGTTCATCGGGCTGTGCCACACCGACCTTGCGGCGGACATCAAGAACGCCACCGGGTTCATCAACCCGAAGGATTACGCCGCCAACCCGTTCCCGGGTGAGGTGGGCGCGATCGATCACGTCCGATTCATCGCGACCCAGTGGTTCACCCCCTGGCTCGCCGGTGGACTGGCCGGGACGACGTACCTCTCCGGCGGATCGCCGGTGTCCAGCGCGACGGCAGCGGATGTGTATCCGGTGCTGATCTTCGGCAAGGAGGCCTACGGCGCCGTGCATCTGGCCGGCCGCAAGGCCGCCGAGATGTACGTCCTCAATCCGGGCGTGGCCCGCGAGACGAGCGACCCGATTGCCCAGAAGGGCACGGTGGGCTGGAAGCTCTGGTATGCCATGGCGATCCTCTGCCAGGCCTACCTGGTGCGGTACGAAGTGGCGTGCGTCGCCAAGCCGAACTAGGCCGGACAACCCCCAAACCCAAGACCTGATGGGCGGCCGGCCCGTTGATACCGGACCGGCCGCTCTGAAGAAGCGAAAACAACCACAGGAAGAGAAGGAGAACCGATCATGAAGTTCAGCGGACTGTTTCTGGGTAGCGGTGCGGCGCGCAAAATCTGCTTGGGGTTCCGCCCCGACTGGGTGCGCATCCGCAATGTCCACACGGTGGACAGCACGGGCGGCTTCGGGCTCATCGAGTGGAACCGGCACATGCGCGGTTTCTCGGCGTTCCCGGAGGGCATCCTGAGCACCTACGCGGCCACGGGTGCGGCGAGCGGATTCGCGCTCATCCCCGCGGCGCTGACCATCGGCACGGGGGTCATTCCCTACGCCGGCGGCGACGTGGTGGCGGCGGCTGCGGCCACGGCGATCATGCCCGTGAGCATGATTCCGGCCTACGCGGGCGATCTGCGCGCGAAGGGCGCCGGCAGCATCATCACGAGCTGGGTCAAGCACGCGACCAACACCGGGCACTTCGACCAGCCGG
>CAYXFW010000496.1:0-1588 GCA_964464305.1 uncultured Verrucomicrobiota bacterium | reverse complement strand
CGGCGGGGAGTGGTTCAGCATCGTGGCGATCACGAGCGACGGCGATGCCACCAACAACGTCACGCTGAACGGCGTGGCGGAGTCCGGAGCGGTCGAGAAGATCCTCTACCTGTACGACCTGGCGGCGGCGCCGGCGGGACAGGTGCTTCCGAAGGGAATCTACCTGGCCGAAACCGCGGCCGTGAATGCCACGAGCGAGCTGTGCCTGATCGAGGCCGGCGAGTTCGAAGGCTTCTAGGCCGAACGAGCGAACGATTCGCAGGGCGGCGGGCCGGCAAAATGGCCGGCCTGCCGCCTTCGAAAAGACCGAGGCGAAACCGAAGGAAAGGACACGAGTTGCCATGAGCGACAAGATCATCCTCAACAGCAAGGCCGAACCGTTCGCAACCGAAGCCGCGGCCAAGGCCGATCTCAAGCGGCGCGAACTCGACATCGCGACGCACAAGGTGGTGAAGCACGCCGGCGGATGGGCCATCGAGCGGCCTGACCTCGACGCGCCAGGCGGGCCGACACAAGAAGGCACGCCGCAGGCCTCCGGCGAGACGCCGAAGCAGACCGATGCCCTTCCTCCGGACCGCATCTATAAGCGCGTGACGTTCCAGCAGAAGCAGTCGGAGAGCGAGCAGGACAACGTCGAGCTGTGGTTGAACGGGAGCGCCATGGTCTTCAAGCGCGGCGAGCCCGTCATCACCACGCTGGCGCATCTCGAGGTGGCCGACCATACGACGCGGCCGATCCACGTCGTTCGCGCCGGCATGGGCCGCAAGGTCGTCGCCCACACCAAGATGTTTCCGTACCAGGTTCACGGGGACGCGACCGAGGCCGACTATGTGGCCTTTCGGGCGAGCGCGCTCAAGCTCGCCAAGGCGGCCGGCGAGGCGGGCGCGGCGGCGTAGTCGGGGAAGAGCCCGCAACGTCCGGCAGGCCCGGCAGACGGCAAGCGGAGACCGAGCATGGCACTGTTGCAGGGATATGGCGGGGTTCTGGCCGCGACGAGCGCCGCGCTCCTGACGGAGTTCGACGCGCCGGCCATCCGTGTGGAGCTATTCAACCGGGGCCCCGGGGCCGTGGTTGCCGCCATCAACTGCACGGCGGATGAGCTCACCGAGGCGTATACGGCCGGGACCGCCATCCGGATCGAACCGGGATTCCCGTTCTCCTTCGTTCTGGGCGCCGACGGCATCAACTCCGTGTGCGTCCGGCGGGCGGACGCGCTGGACGCCGAGGTCAACCTCTTCGCCCAGCCGGCATCCTTCACGCGGTCGACCGCGGGGCTTCGAAACCTCTCCGACGTGCTGCCTCTGATGATGGCGGACCTGCCGGGCTGTCCGGACACGCTGAAGCTTTCGGCCGTGCGGGACGTTTGGCGCGAGTTCTGCCGGCGGACGCAGGTGTGGCGGGAGACGTGGGATGTGGACCTGGCAGCGTCCACGGTGCGCTACGAGCTGCCGATCCCCGATCATGCGGAGCTGGTGGCCATCCGAAGGGTGTGGATCCGAAGCGCCGCCCAGGTGACGGCGCTCGAGAACGGGACGGAGCTGGATGCGGACCAAGACTACGATATCGACGAAGACGCCAACGGGGTGCC
>CAYXFW010000495.1:0-3004 GCA_964464305.1 uncultured Verrucomicrobiota bacterium | reverse complement strand
GATACTTCTGCTCGTCGAAGAGGATCACCGTGATCGCCTTGGCCGTCTGGGTGGGATCCTCGTCGTCGGCGCCGCGGACGACATGGCCGTTGGTCAGGATGTAGCCGTCCTCGGAGACGACGAACCCGCTCCCGCCGGCCTTCTCGTGCTGGATGGCCACGACCGAGGGATCGACCTTTTGCACGACCGCATCGGGAATGTCCTGGTCGCCGACCGGAACCGGCCCCTGCGCCAGCGCCACCGCCGCCCCGACCACCGCCACTGCAATCGATAGCCTCATGACCGACCCCCGTTCCCGCGTTCGCCGATCTTGAGATTGAGCCCTTCGAATCCGGTCATCCGGCCCCGGCGGAGCTTCACGAGAACCACGTCGCTGTGATCGCGGCGGATCGCATCCAGCGCACGCCCGAATTCCTTGACGTTCGGCGTCGGCCGTCCCGCCAGCTCGAGGATCACGTCGCCGGGCATCAGGAGCCCGCGACCGAGGCTGATACCCGTGGCGGCCGGGCTTCCCTGGTGGACCTGGGTGACCATGACCCCTTCGCGCGCGAAGAGGTTGCGCTCGAAGACGACGGAATCGGTCACGTCCTGCACCGTCACGCCCACGTCCTCGGCCCGGAGCGTCTCCGGGTCCTTGCGCTTCGTGAACTCGCCCGTCACCTCGGTCTTGCGCCCGTCGCGCAGGAGCTCCAGCGTGAACTTCACCCCGGGCGTGGGGCGCATGGTCTGCAGGAAATAGTCGCGCGCACGCACGCCGGAAAGGCGCAGCGGCTTGCCGTTGAATCCGACAACCAGGTCCCCCGCCCGGACCCCCGCCTTCGCCGCCGGCCCGTCCGCCGCAACGTGCGAGATCCAGAGCCCGCTGGCGGGATAGCCTCGCGCCTCCGCCAGTTCCTTGTTGATCGGGTCGAGATACGCGCCGAGCCATCCCTTCTCCCGCGCCTCCTCGGGCGATTTCGCGCCCGTCGTCTGCGCGAGGAACGCGGCGATGTCCTCCCGGAGATCGGCGGCTGAGACCGCGCCCCACGGATTCAACAGCCCCACGACCTTGCCCGACAGGTTCAGCACGGGGGCGCCCTTCGCCGTGGGCGGAAGCCCGGACACGAGGAAGCGGCGGTAGCGGCCGGCGACCTCGCCGCGCGAGACGACGAGATGCGTGAATTTCTCGAAGTCCGTCGTCTCGTCCGACGGCACCAAGACAACACCCCACTCGCCGACCGCCAGATCCGCCGCGTCATCGAGCCGCAACGGCTTGAGCGGCGTGCGGGTCTCGATCTTCAGGATCGTCAGGCCGATCGTGTCGTCGTTCTTGAGGGGCCGCGCCGCGAAGACCTCCTCGCCCACGCGCACCTCGATCCGCTCGGTCGTGTCCGGCCGGATCAGTTCCGGCGCCAGGATGTGCCCCTCGGGGGTCAGGATTACGCCGGTGAACATCCGCGGCCCCGCGGCGCCCGCCTGCATGCCGGGGGACATCTGGGGCGTGGCTCCAGACGGCGATTCGCGTTGGACCGTCACCAGCACGAGGCTGTCGGCCACCCCCCGCCCCGCCTCCGCCGCGGCCTTCTGCATCGCCTCGAACGCGGCGCGCCCGGAGGCGGCGGATGTCCCGCTCCAGTGCACGCAGCCGCCGCCCATCGCGGCCAGAATCAGGGTCAGCGCCGCAGCGCCGCTCGCGAATCGTTGCACGCCCGTTTCCTCCAAGTCCCGCAGCCGGCGCCCGCCGCCGACACCCCGCCAATATGCCGTGCCGCACGCACCCAATGCAACCCAAAGATCACGCCGGGCGGTGCGCGCGGATGATGTCCATCGTCTCGGCGCCGAAGCGCGCGAGCTTCGCGGGGCCGACGCCGTGAACGCGCCCCAGGGCGGCGGCATCGGCCGGCAATCGCCGGGCGAGGTCGCGCAACGTGCGGTCGGTGTAGACGCAGTAGGCCGGAAGCCGCCCATGCGCGGACGCGGTCCGCTGCCGCCACGCCTTGAGCGCCGCGAACACCCGCTCATCGAAGGGGCCCTCGTCCTCCGGGTCCGGCGCGGGTTCCGGGGCGGGCGGCGCGGCGCGGGGCGCGGAAACCCGGGCGAACTCCGGCAGGGCGGGCCGCGGCAGTGCGGACCGGCCGCTGCACGTGTCGCACGCCGAGCAGGACGGATCGGACGTCGTGTCGCCGAAGTAGTCGAGAATGAACCGGTGCCGGCAGCGGCCCGGGCCGGCATAGGCAACCATGCGCGCCAGGCGCAGCTCGTCGCGACGCCGCTTGCGAAGCAGCGCCGCGAAATCGAGCGGAAGGTCCTTCGCCATGACCGCCGGCCGGGTCACGTCGAACGCCGCCACCCGGCTGTC
Source organism: uncultured Verrucomicrobiota bacterium (assembly GCA_964464305.1). GTDB lineage: Bacteria > Verrucomicrobiota > Kiritimatiellia > PWTM01 > PWTM01 > VGWF01. The sequence continues at coordinate 666 of CAYXFW010000495.1, read as the reverse complement.
CTGCGCGTACGTTCGGCGGATCACCCCGGCGCGCTCCAGAACGACGATGGCGGTGGAGACGGCCATGTCGTTGACCTTGTCCGACAGGCGCCCGGCGATGTCCTTGGCCGCCAGCTCCGCCGGCGCATGCGCGCATTTCGCCGCGAGGACCGCGTAGACGCCGCGGATCGTGTCCGGCGACGGATTGGCCCCGTCGAGGAAGAACTCCTGCGTGCGCACGTCCGCGTAGTTGAACAGGAGGTCGCAGAACGCCGGCGCCCCGTCGCGACCCGCGCGGCCCGCTTCCTGGTAATACGCCTCCAGGCTCCCGGGGATGTCGTGATGGATCACGAATCGCAGGTCCGGCCGGTCGATGCCCATCCCGAATGCGTTGGTCGCCACGACCAGCGGTCGCGCCGCCTTCATGAACGTCTCCTGGGCCGTCTTGCGGTCGCCGTCGGCCATGCCCCCGTGGTAGGCGATCGCCTCCGGCCCGAGCTCCCCGGCCACACGCTCGACGTTCTTGCGCGTGGCGCAGTAGACAATGCCGGCCCCCAGCTTCCCGGCCGCCGCATGGATGAAGGCCAGCTTGTCCTCGCGGCCTCCGACCCGCCGCACGCCCAGGACCAGGTTCGGCCGGGCGAACCCCGAGACGAACACGCGCGGCGGCGAACGCCCGTCGGCCCC
>CAYXFW010000494.1:0-3007 GCA_964464305.1 uncultured Verrucomicrobiota bacterium | reverse complement strand
ATTGCCGATGTGTCGGGAAAGGGCGTCAGCGGCGGGTTGATCATGTCGGCGTGCCGGAGCGTCCTCCGCGCAAAGGCCCCCGGCTGCCTCAGCCCCGCGGACGTTCTCCGCTCGCTGAACCGGGTTCTTTCGGCGGATCTGGGCGAAGACATGTTCATCACGGCCCTCTACATGATTCTGGACACCCGGACGCTGGAGCTGACGATCGCCCGGGCGGGACATGAGGCGCCCATCCTGCACCGTCCTTCCGGCCGGGGCGTTACGCGCATCGATTCGCCGGGCATGGGGATCGGTATCGGGGATCCGGAGATGTTCGACCGGGCCATTTGCGACGCCCGCGTCAGCCTGCTCCCGGAGGATGTCGTCCTGCTCTTCACCGATGGAATCAGCGAGGCGCTCGACGATCACGGCGTCGAATTCGGCGTCCAGCGAATCATGGAAACCCTGGTCCTCAGCCGCGGCGCCCCGGCCTCGGCGCTGATCGGCGCCCTGCAGAGCCGCGTCCACCGCTTCACCAACGGCCACCCGCCCCATGACGACTTGACGCTGGTCGTGACCCGGATCCGGCCGGCGGAAGGGAAAGAGGGCAGGGGGAAATCGGGCAAGGGCTGAGGGATGAAACCTGAGGCCTGAAAGAGCGCCGGATCCCGCGCCCCTTTCTTCCGTCTCCCGACTCCGATCCGCCTCTACTCCGCCTCCGACGGCGGGGTCGAGCGCAAGCTTGACGATGACGTCGACCTGCTGGCCGAAGTTCTGCCGCAGCATCCACTCGAGGTATTTTCGATTGTCGCGGTCGGCGGCCATGACCCGCAGCTTGGCGCCCTGGTACTTCCCGAATCCAAGGACCATCTCGCTCTCGGCGTCCCAGCGGACCTTGCCGTCACGATCGACCCCGTCGGCGACGGGCGGGAAGCAGAAGCGGTCGAGCCCCACCACCTCGTGCGGTAGGTCCGCGTACCGGTCCAACTGCCGCTCGATCACCCGCAACGTCGCGGCGGCATCGGCGCGCGCCCCGTGCGCCCCTTCGTGCGACTCGCCGCAGTAGTAGAGGACTGCGGCGGTCAAGTCGCGCCTTTCCTTCTGGTGATAGATCCGCTGGGCATCGACCATCTTCCGGCCGCGCATCTCGAAGACGCCGCCCGCCCGTTTGAATTCCTGCTGCAACATCGGGACGTCGAACCGCCAGATGTTGAACCCGGCGAGATCGCAATTCTCGAACGCGGCGGCGACCTCAACGAGCCGGTCGCGAAACCGTGGCGCATCCCGGACGTCCTCGTCGCGAATGCCGTGCACGGCCGTGGATGCGGGAGGAATGGGCATCTCGGGATGAAACCGGAACTCGATCGTGCTGGACGTTCCGTCGGGCTCCAGCCGGATGACCGCAAGGTCGATGATCCGGTCCCGCTCCCAGTTCGTCCCCGTGGACTCGATGTCGAAGACAGCCAGCGTCCGCCCCAAGTTCAGATTCATATCGTCAGCATAGGCCCGATTCAGTCCCTCGGCAACCGGCCGGTGCCTCGCCAAATCCTCGGCCAAGCCTTTGGTATCCGGAGACCACCCGTGGGAAGTACGCATGGATACGGCCGCGACGGAGCCGGCTTCGCGCGGACGCTACGCCGGGCCACGGCGCGGTCCTCCTGACGCATTCCATAAGAGATACAAGAAGACGGATCTGGAGGGCACCGTTCCATTCCCATTTATGATTCCACCCGGGGGCGATTCCCAATCGTGATATTTTCTTGCAACCCATGCGCCCAGATGTGCCCCACGCATGCAATCTAGTATCATGTTGTGCCACACCAGACTACGTATTGATCGGATGCACAAAAGCGCTTCGGTCGGGCTTCGAGTCGACACATTCTTACGGAATCATGGCCGTTCGGCACGGGGTCTGCTAGTTAGTCCTTCAGTTGAGGGGTATGTCATGAACGATATGAATGGCTTCAGTGGGATGCAGACGGCGGGGCGGAGTCCGGTGCCTGAGGTCAGGACAGGTTCTGTGCCGCCGCGCGTCGCGTCGTTGAACCACGGCTACCATTGGTCGGTCTATCTGGTCTTCGCCTCGGCCTGTCTTCTTGTCGCCGGCTTGGCGTCCGATCCCAAGGTGGCGGAGATGGTTCGCTCCCTTCTTGCGTTGCGCTGACGGAATACCCCCTCCCCGGCGCGCGACGGCCCTCCCCGGAATCCTCCGGAGAGGGTTTGTCGTTTGTAAGGTGCCCCCTCGGGCCGAATGAGGGATTGATCCTGGCCCGGCAACAGGTAAGCTAGGGGGCAACGGGAGAAACTCATGATGTCATGGAGGGGTGTGGCGGGGATCGTGGCGTTCGCAGGGGCGGTGGCGTTTGCGGCCGAGCGTCCGCTGCACATCGAGCATACGCCGGTCACGGTGGGAGTGCGCGGTCAGCCGTTGATGGTCAGGATCAAGGTCGTGGCGCCGGCCGCGTCGCCCAAGTCGGTGACCCTGTTCTACAGCACATCGAAGGATGCCGCGCCGTACTCGGTCCAGATGCAGCCGACCGGCGCCGGGGGGTACGTGGGGACGATTCCGGGCGGGATCCTCTCGACGCTGGATCGTGTCACCTACTACCTGGCCGCTGAGGATGCCGCCGGTGTGACGACGGAGACGCCGTGGTACGTCGTGCGGATCCAGGCGGGCACCGGGCCGGCGCCCGCGGATCAGCGTCCGGGATGGGTCAAACCCGCATTGATCGGCGGCGGCGTGGCGTTGGTCGCCGGAGGGGTGGCCCTCGCGGTGGGCGGTGGGGGCGATGGCGGCGGGGGGGGCACGCCCGCGCCCAACACCGCGGGAACCTACACCGGAACCTCGACCGAGTGCCAGACTCCGACCGGGCTGCCGCCGGCCTGCGAGTCGCATGGCATTTCGATCACGGTTGGGGAGGACGGAACGGTCCGCAGCACCGATCTGCGAGAGGGGGCTTCGCTGGAGGGCACTCTTTCGGGATCCTCGTTCGTGCTGATTGCGCCCGTGTACGTGGAGGGTCCGGAC
>CAYXFW010000493.1:0-3007 GCA_964464305.1 uncultured Verrucomicrobiota bacterium | reverse complement strand
CAAATCGGACAACCATCGGGAATCTACGCCACATGTTGTGGGGCTCAAGCGAAAAATAAATCCCGGACGAAGGATGTCGCTTTCGATGCGGCTTTTCTGATCATTTTTTCCGCGGCGGCGCCGGAATCCGGGGCTCCGGGCGGGCCCCGTGTTCCGGGGCTGCGGACGGTGTGGGATTGCCCCGAAAAGGCCGGGCGCGAAGGAAATCCGGGGAAAAGGCGTCGTCCTCGGCGAGATCCTGCAGGTAGACCTGGTCGAAGCCAAGGTCCGCGACGCACGCGAGGACTTCGTCGTACTCCTCCTGTCGAAGGGGGCGCGCGAGGTCGCCGCGTGCGAAACACGGCGGATTGGGGCGAAACTGGCTCATGACGGAGAGGGGGAGGTGGCGGCCGAACTCGCGCCGGAGCGTTCGGAGCGCCTCGAGGCTGTTGGCGGTCTCGCCGGGCAGGACGAGATGCCGCACGAGGACGCCGCGTTCCGCCGTGCGCGTGCCGGACGGATCCCAGGGTTCGAGGAATCCGCGGGCCGCGACCATCGCGCGGATCGCGTCGAGGGCGATCGCGGGATACCGCGCGTCGCCCATGCACCGGCGGGCTAGGGCCGGATCGGCGAACTTGAAATCGGGCAGGAAGATGTCGATCCACCGCACGTAGGCCGGGATCATCGACAGCCGATGGTAGCCCGAGCCGTTGAAGAGGAACGGCACGGCGACGCCGTCCTCGCGCAACCGCGCGCAGAGATCCTCCATATGCGGCCACACGTGGTCCGGCGTCACGAAGTTCACGTTGTGGACGCCGTCGCGGACCATGGCCGAGACGCGCGCGAAGAGCGCGTCGGCCGAGATCTCCCCGCCGTGCTCCTCGACGGAGATCTGCCAGTTCTGGCAGAAGAAACAGCCGCTCGAGCACCCCGTGACGAAGACCGTGCCGGACCCGCGCGTCCCGGTGAACGACGGCTCCTCGCCGAAATGCGGGCCGATCGAGGCCACCCGCAGCACCGCCGTCTCGCCGCACCGCCCGGTCTGCCCGGCCGTTCGGTCGACGCCGCAGTCGCGCGGGCAGAGCCTGCATTCCCTGTACGGTTCCAAATCCATGCGCCGGGAGCATGCGACGGATCGCCCGGCCGCTCAATCCCGAACCGCATCCGGCGTTCGGGCGGGACGCATGGCACTTCTGCGGGGATGGCATCCAGAGTCGAATGTGATCCGCTGTAGCTGCGACCGGTGGTCGCGGCGGGCAAGCGCACGGAGACGCAAGAAGGCCGCGACCACCGGTCGCGGCTACAGCAGACCCGCTCTGGAACCGCCTCGCGGCCGCCGTTGCTCGTCTCGCGTGAACATGACCCGCAGAAGTGCCATGCGCCCGTTCGGGCGGGGCGAGTTTCCAAGGTCTGGACAACCCGTCCCGACAGGCTTCCAACCCTTGGACGGGGGAGGAAGAGCGGGATGCGGGATGATACCCAAGAGCGGCCGGTGGATTCGGCTCATGCCAGGGCGCAAAGCCGCGAAGGGGGCAAGAGACAGGATCACAGGATTCACAGGATGGGCAGGGAGGGCGCTCATCCAGTCCATCCTGTAATCCTGTCGGTGCCCGGTTCTGGCGCGACCTTTCCTATGTACGGGTTTCACCCCATACGTTTTGGGTCGAAAAGGGCATATGAAGCCGTCGGGGGGGCTGAATGTATGAATACCTTGCGGCCCAACGAGAACGCGGACCTGAAGGCGCTGCGCGCCTCTGAACTCCGCTATCGCCGTCTGTTCGAGTCGGCCAGGGACGGCGTTCTGATCCTCGACGCGGATACGGGGATGGTCGTGGATGTGAATCCGTTCCTGGTGCAGTTGCTGGGTCTCTCGCACGAAGACTTCCTTGGCAGGAAGGTTTGGGATCTGGGGCTCTTCAAAGACATTGCCGCGAACGCGGCCAAATTCGCGGAACTGCAGGCCAAGGACTATGTCCGCTACGAGGACCTGCCGCTGGAAACCGCGGATGGGCGGAAGATCGAGGTGGAGTTCGTCAGCAATGTCTATCTGGTGAACGGGCAGAGGGTGATCCAGTGCAACATTCGCGACATCACCGAGCGCAAGCGGACGGAACGGCTGGCGGGAGATGTGCTGAGCACCCTGAACCGGCCCAACAACACCAAGAACATCATCCGCGATATCCTGAAGCTGATCAAAGAGCGAACGGGAATCGAGGCGGTCGGCATCCGGCTGAAAGCGGGCGAGGATTTTCCCTACTACCAGACCAATGGCTTTCCCGATGATTTTGTGCAGTCAAAGCATCTGCTCTGCGCTCGCGACGCGGCAGGCGAGATCCGGAGCGATGGGCAGGGTCATCCGGTGCTGGAGTGCATGTGCGGCAACGTCCTTTGCGGCCGGACTGACGCCAGGCTGCCCTATTTCACAGCGGGGGGAAGTTTTTGGACCAATAGCGCCACGGACTGGCTGGCCGCCATCACGGGGGCGGAGCGTCGGGTGCGCACGCTCAACCGGTGCCACGGCGCAGGCTATGAATCGGTCGCGATGATCCCCTTGCGGGCCGGTACCGAGACCATTGGCCTGCTCCAGTTGCTCGATCATCGGCGTGATCAATTCACCACGGAGTTGATCACCGTCCTGGAGTGGCTTGGTGCCAGCGTAGGCGTCGCACTCACCCGCATGCGGGCGGAGGATGCAGTGCGGGCGCTTTCCTCGCGCCAGGAAGCCATTCTAGCCGCCGTGCCGGACATCATCATGGAGGTGGACGTCCATAAGGTCTACACGTGGGCCAATCGGGCTGGCGTTGAGTTCTTCGGGGCCGATGTCATCGGCAGGGAAGCCGCCTTCTACTTTGAGGGCGAACAGGAGACCCTCAGCAACGTCCAGCCTTTGTTCACCGGCGATGAGCGCATGATTTGCGTGGAAAGCTGGCAGCGGCGCAAGGATGGGGAGAAGCGACTGCTGGCCTGGTGGTGCCGGGTGCTCAAGGATGAACAGGGAAACGTGACCGGCGCGCTTTCATCGGCGCGT
>CAYXFW010000492.1:0-3007 GCA_964464305.1 uncultured Verrucomicrobiota bacterium | reverse complement strand
GACGGCGGTCCTGGGCTCGGGAGCGGTGCGGGCGGCGGACGACCGGCAGACGATCGAGCTGCGGACCTACACGTTCGCCTCGGAGGAGAAGCTCCAAATCTACGCGGGGCTCCTGGAAAAGGCCATCATCCCTGCGATGACCCGTGCGGGCTGCAAGCCGGTCGGGGCCTTTCGTCTGAAGAAGGCGGACAATCCCAAGCTGAACCTCGATGCCGATCCGTTGAAGATCTACGTCGTCGTTCCTCACGCGTCGATGGACGCCTTTGCCTCGCTCGGGCGCCGGCTCGCGGCGGATGCGGACATCCTGAACGTCGCGCGGCCCGCACTGGACACGCCCATGAAGGACCCGGTGTTCCTGCGTCTCGAAACGCAGCTCCTCCTCGGGTTCAAGGAATGCCCGACGGTCTCGGCGCCGGCCAAGGGCCCCGATCGCGTCCTGCAGCTCCGCATCTACGAAAGCCACAACTGCGAGAGGGCCGCCCTCAAGGTCGGGATGTTCAACGAGGGCGGCGAGATCGCCATCTTCCGCCGCGTCGGCATGAATCCCGTCCTGTTCGGCCAGTCCCTTGCCGGTACCCTCATGCCGAACCTGACCTACATGCTGGGCTTTGACTCGCCCGCGGCCATGGAGGCGGCATGGGGCGTGTTCCGGCAGGATCCCGCCTGGATCAAGCTGAAGGCGGACCCCAAGTACGCGGACACGGTGTCGAACATCACGAATCTCGTCCTGCGCCCGCTCCCCGGCTCGCAGATCTGATGTCCGGATTTCCTCTTTACTCGCCCTCGCCCTCGGAGTATAGTCACCCCCTTAGACACATAAGGAAAGGCAGAGGAAGAAGGGAAAAGGGTGCGTAAACGGTATGGATAGCGCGGCTAAGTCGAAGATCAAGCAGGACTTCCAGCGGCACGGAACCGACACGGGTTCTTCGGAGGTTCAGGTGGCACTCCTGTCCGCTCGCATTAGCGAGCTGACGGAGCACTTGAAGATTTCCAAGAAGGATCATGCGTCCCGTCGTGGGCTGATCGTCATGGTCAGCAAGCGTCGCCGGTTGCTGGATTACCTGCGCAGGATGGACCGCGCTGGCTATCAGAAGATCGTGGAGAGGCTCGGCCTCCGCCATTAAGCGGCGGCCCGCTCCACATGGTTCCTCCCGGGGTCCCTCCTACGATCGCCCCGGTCCGTTGTCGCAGGCATCCCTCCGCCCAGGGGGCGGGGGAAGGGTCGTCCCATCGACGGCCGGCTATCGGTTGCCGCCTGTGATCCGCTCCCGCCTCCCGAAAGGAAACACATGAACGATACGAAATCCGTCGAAATCCAGGTCGGCACGAAGCCCGTGACGATCGAAACAGGCCTGCTCGCCCAACAGGCAGCCGGTGCGGTCACCGTGCGCTGCGGCGACACCGTCGTCTTCTCCGCGGTCACGAATGCGACCAAGCTGCGCGAGGGCATCGATTACTTCCCGCTCCAGGTGGAATACCGCGAGAAGTACTACGCCGCCGGCCGTCTGCCGGGCGGCTACTTCAAGCGCGAGGCGCGGCCGTCGGAGCGCGAGATCCTCGTCGCCCGCATGACCGACCGCCCCCTGCGGCCGCTGTTCCCGGAGTCCTACCGGTACGAGGTCCAGGTCAACAATGCGTTGCTCTGCGCCGACGGCGAGAATGAGTCCGATGTGCTCAGCATCATCGGCGCGAGTTCCGCCCTCATGCTCTCCGAGATCCCCTTCTTCGGCCCGATTGGCGCCGTGCGCATCGGTCGCATCGACGGTCAGTTCGTGATCAATCCCGGCCACTCGGAGCTGCTGAAGAGCGACCTCGATCTCATCTACGCCGGCACGCGCGAGAAGTTCATCATGATGGAAGGCTCCGCGAAGGAGATTCCCGAGGCGGACTTCCTCGCCGCCATGAAGCTCGGCCACGCCGAGGTGGTCAAGATCTGCGATGCGCAGATCGAGCTCCGCCGCGCGATGGGCCTGCCGGCCAAGGTCGTCACCGAGACGCCCGCCGTCCCGCCCGAGCGCCTGGCCAAGTCCCGCGCGCTGGCCGGGACCGATATGACCGCCGCGATGGAGATCGCCGGCAAGATCGACCGTCAGAACCGGATCGCAGAGATCGCTGCCGCGCTCAAGCCGCAGTTGGTCGCCGCGTTCCCGGAAATGACCGACCCGCAGTTCAAGTCGCTCTTCGACGCCCTCGAGATCGAGGTCGTCCGCGCCCAGGTTCTCGAGACCGGCCGCCGCATCGGCGGCCGCGGGTTGGACGAGCTCCGGAAGATTTCCGGCCAGGTGGCGATCCTCCCGCGTACGCACGGTTCGGCCGTGTTCATGCGCGGCGAGACCCAGGCCCTGGCGACCGTCACCCTCGGCACGCACGACGACGCCCAGTCGCTGGATGCCATTGCCGGCGGCGCCGACGAGAAGCGCTTCCTGCTGCACTACAACTTCCCGCCGTACTCCGTCGGCGAGGCGGGCCGCCTCGGCTTCACCAGCCGTCGCGAAATCGGCCATGGCGCGCTCGCCGAGCGCAGCCTCCGGCCGGTGATCCCCGCGGATTACCCCTACACGGTCCGCGTCGTGTCGGAAATCATGGGCTCCAACGGCTCGTCGTCGATGGCCAGCATCTGCGCCGGCACGCTCGCGCTGATGGATGCGGGCGTCAAGATCGTCAAGCCGGTCGCCGGCATCTCGATCGGCCTCTTCACGGGCGCGGGGAAGGCCCCCATCCTCGTCACCGACATCCTCGGTTCCGAGGATCATTGCGGCGACATGGACTTCAAGATCGCCGGGACCCGCGATGGCATCACGGGGTTCCAGGTGGACTTCAAGATCCGCGGCCTGGAGTGGGATCTCATCGAGAAGGCCCTTGCGCAGGCGCGCGCGGCGCGGATGAAAATCCTCGACGCGATGCAGTCCGTGCTCGACGCCCCGCGGGCCGACCTGTCCCCGTACGCGCCGCGCGTCGAGGTGGCGAAGATCCCGACCGACAAGATCGGCGCCCTGATCGGACCGGG
>CAYXFW010000491.1:0-3013 GCA_964464305.1 uncultured Verrucomicrobiota bacterium | reverse complement strand
CGACTCCGGGGACAGCGCCCAGACGGTCGATCGCGGCCGCGACCTCCGCGGCGGCGCCTGCGCCCTGTACACGGCAGGGGGCGATCAGCACGCGCATGGTGGGGAACCGGCGGCGCAGTACCTTCAGGATGTCGCGCAGCGCCGCGCCGGAGGTCGAGGTCGCCACGCCGATGCACCGGGGCAGGCGGGGCAGGGGGCGCTTGCGGGCGGGGTCGAACAGGCCTTCGGCCGCAAGTTTCGCCTTCAGCTTCTCCAGGGCCTCGAAAAGCGCGCCACGGCCGGCCTCGCAGGCGGAACGCACGAGGATCTGGTACTGGCTGCGGAGTTCGTAGGTCCGGATCTCGCCGGTGACGCGGACCTGCGCCCCGTCCGCGATCCGGTGGGCAAAGGCGGTCTGGCCGCCGCGGAACCAGACCGCATTCAACTGAGCATCGGCGTCCTTCAGCGTGAAGTAGATGTGCCCCGATGGCTGGCGGCGGAGGTTCGAGACCTCGCCTTCGACGGTGACCGGATCCGGAAAGCCATCCTCGACGACACTGCGGATCTGGCGGGCGATCTCGCCGACGCGGTAGACGCGGTCGGGGGACGAGGGACGAGGGACGAGGGGCGAGGGAGGAGCGGAGGGTCCTCCCCCGGCGGCTAGGCCGGCAAAGAGCGGGAGGTCGTCGGTCGCCCTGTCACGCCGCGGGGGCATTCAACGGCTCCCGGATGCGCACGATCGATTCGGCCCGGCCCGCGGAATTGAGTTCCACCACAACGCCCTCGAGGCTCACGCGGTCGGCGGCGACCTCGAACTTCGAGGGCATGCCGGTGATGAACTTGCCGAGGACGGATTGAATCTCGCGGCCGATGACCGAGTGCTTCGGCCCTGTCATGCCGAGATCCGTGATGTAGGCGGTGCCCTTCGGCAGGATCTGCTCGTCGGCGGTTTGCACGTGGGTGTGCGTGCCGGCGACGAGGCTGACGCGGCCGTCAAGGTGCCAGCCGAGGGCGATCTTCTCGGAGGTCGCCTCGGCATGGACGTCGACAATCACGGGACCGTGGTCCGACGGCAGAGATGCCAGCAGCGCGTCGGCGCCGCGGAACGGACAGTCCGCCACGGGGGGCAGGAAGACGCGTCCGAGGAGACAGGTGACCGTCAGCGGCCCCGCGCGGGTCGCCAGCGTATGCCAGCCGCGCCCCGGACACAGGGGCGGCAGGTTGGCCGGGCGGATCAGCCGCGGCTCGGTGCGCATCCGGTGAACGATCTCCTTCTGATCCCACACGTGATCGCCCAGGGTCATGCAGTCGATGCCCGCGGCGAACAGTTCGTCGGCGATCTCCGGCGTGATGCCGCGCCCGCCTGCCGCGTTCTCCGCGTTGGCCACGACCGCGTCGAGCCGGTGCGCCTCGCGCAACCGGGGCAGGAGCAGCTTGACCGCCCGCCGGCCGGGCGATCCCACGATGTCTCCGATCATCAAAATCCGCATGGTCCGATTGCACCCGGTTCCGGTTCCGTTTGCAAGCGTTTGCAAGCCCACGCGCAGAGCCTGACGGTCAGTGCGCGTATTCCACGCACCGGGTTTCGCGGATGACGGTGACCTTGATCTGTCCGGGGAATTGCATGTCGGTGTGAATCTTCCGGCTGATGTTCCGGGCGAGGATCATGGCGCCGGTGTCGTCGACCTGGTCCGGCAGCACGAACACGCGGATTTCGCGGCCGGCGTGGACGGCGTAGCAGTTCTTCACGCCCGGGAATCCGCAGGCGATTTCCTCGAGCTTGGCGAGGCGCCGGAGGTAGATCTCCGTCGTTTCCGACCTCGCGCCGGGGCGGGCCGCGGTGATCGCGTCGGCCGCCGACGCGAGCGAAGCGTAGATGCTTCCGCCCTCGGCCTCGTGGTGATGGGCGGCCACGGCCTGCCAGACGACCGGCGCCTCGCCGTGGCGGCGGAGGAGGTCGGCGCCGATCGCCGCGTGGGTGCCCTCGACCTTGTGATCGACGGCCTTGCCGAGGTCGTGGAAGAGGCCGACGCGACGGGCGAGGGCCGGGTCGAGGCCGAGTTCCGAGGCCATCATGCCCATCAGGTGCGCCATTTCGACCGAGTGGCGGAGGACGTTCTGGGAGAAGCTGTGGCGAAACTGCAGCGAGCCGAGCTGCCGGAAGAGTTCCGGATCGATGCCGGTCAGCTGAAGCTCCTCCGCCGCGGACTCGCCGGCCTTGCGGATGATGTCCTCGACCTCCGTGCGGATCTGCGTGGCGATTTCCTCGATGCGCGCCGGGTGGATGCGACCGTCGGCGACGAGCGCTTCGATCGTGCGGCGGGCGACTTCGCGGCGAAGCGGGTCAAAGCCGGAGACCACCACGGTCCGCGGGGTGTCGTCGATTACGATCGTGCAGCCGGTTTCCGTCTCGAGGCTCCGGATGTTCCGGCCCTCGCGCCCGATGATGCGGCCTTTCATCTCGTCGTCCGGCAGCGTGATGGTGCAGGTGGTGACGCTGTTGACCTGGTCGGCCGCGAAGCGTTCGATGGCGGCGGTGATGATCTCGCGGGCCTGATCCTCCGCGCCGCGGCGGGCTTCCTCCTGGTGGCGGCGGATCATCGATACCTGCTCCGCGGAGAGTTCGCTGTCGAGCCGGTCGAGCAGGAGCCGGCGGGCCTCGTCGCGAGGCAGGGCGGCGACCTCGGTCAGCTTGGCCTGGACCTCGATCGCGGCGCGTTCCGCGTCCTTGCGGGCCGCCTCGGCGGCCTCTTCCTGCTGGCGGATTTCCTCGCGCCCGGCTTCCAGTCCAAATTCCTTTTTTTCGAGCATGGCCGCGCGCCGGTCGAGGTCGGCCTGCTGGGCGGCCAGCCGTTCCTCGGCGACCGTCAGGTGTCTCCGTCGGGATGCGTTTTCGGTCTCAAACGCCTCGCGGACCTTGACGACCTCCTCCCGCGCGGCGATCTCGGCCTCGCGGCGCAGGGCGTCGATCTCCATCTTCGCCTGCTCGACCGCCTTCCACCCCGCGCGGAACTCGGCGGCGGCGCGCGTCCGC
>CAYXFW010000490.1:0-3015 GCA_964464305.1 uncultured Verrucomicrobiota bacterium | reverse complement strand
CCAGCCGGCTCATGATGGCAGTCACCTGGCCGGATCCATTGATCGCATATGTGTCGGCAGTCGTGCTGCCTGTACGTGCAGGCCACCGCTCCGTAGCCGCCCCCGCCCGTGAGACGCGCCTGGAGCGGGAGGGGTGCGGAGGACAATCGAAGGCCCGCGCGGGCAGCAGCGCGGGCCTTGGGCGGGAACGGCCACAGGAGATTGCAGGAAACCCCGATGTTCTGTGGCGGTGTCTGGGGATCTCAGTCGGTGGTGATGAATGCCCGGTAGAAGCGCTGGGTCGTCGTCGAGGCGATCGCGTCGTGATTGGTGAACGTCCAGGGGCTGGCGACCGGGGTGTCCGTCGTGATGGATGTCCAGTTGGTGGTGGAGAGGTCCGGACTGCCCTCGAGGGTCAGGGGGAAATACGGGGGGGTGCTGAGAACGACGGTTACGGTGTTGGATTCCGTCGTCGTCAGGATCTGGATAAACACCGGCGCCCCCTGCATGGGCAGGCTGCCGCCCAGACCGTTGAACGTCACGGCTCCGGTCTGAGCCAGCGCACGGCCTTCCATGGTGGAACTGGCGTTCATCGTGACCGAGGCATACGCCAGGATGGTTCCCTTGAACTCGCAGGACGTCTGCAGCGTCGCCGAACTTCCGACCTGCCAGAAGATGTTCCGGGCCTGGGCGCCGCCGGTCAGGATGACCTTGCGTCCCACGCCCACGGTGAGCGTGCTGGCCATCTGGAAGACCCAGACGTCATCCGGCCCGCCGTTGAGCGTGAGATCCACCGAGGTGATGTCGTACGCGCCCGAGGGGGATTGATAGACGCCGGGGACCAGCGTCAGCCCGCCAAGTTCGGCGCCCGCATTGATGCCTCCCGGAAGCTGGGCCGGGCTGGCGGCAATGATGGCGTCGTTGAGGTCAAGCTGGGCCTGCGCGGCAATGGGCCCGCCGTTGTAAATCGTGCCATTCACCTGTGCCGGAGGAGTTCCCAGGTCGATCGCGCCGGCAGGGGATAGTCCGACATCGCCGTCGATGGTACCGGCCCCGGTGCTGGTCACCGTGGAGTAGGCCAGAATGGCGAAATGGGCGCACGACTTCAGGTCGATCGGTTCGGGTCCCGCCGCCATCGCGGGAAGCGCCAGGATCACGCCGAGCGCGAGGCCCAGGCTGAGGCAGACCTGTCGGGCCCCTGGCGTGCGTCGAGAGGAAGAGGGGATGGAACCCGGCAACTCTGTCGTTCCGGAGTGGTGGTTTCTGGTCATTTGCGTCTTCATGGGTTGAATTCTTTCTACATGTCGGATGAGGTTGATCTCACCCACGGCAGCGACGGTAGCCTGCCAGCGGAAGGGGCGCTATGGAGTGTAACCCTACCTGTCGGGCAGGCCTATTCCATGGCGGCCAGCACGCGGTCGAGCCGCAGCGTGGCGAAGGTGGTGGCGGAGTCGGACAATGGCGTACGTATTCGCGCGCGATATCGTTGACCGGAACGGCGAAGCAGTGGCTCTGAGGGTGTTCCGCAGGTGCTTCCATATGACTGCAAGCCGATTCCTGCGGAAGCTTCGTTCATCGGCGGGGCATCGGCCATTGGGTCTAACCCTACTGCGACCGGCGCGGACGGCCCCGGCGGGCTTCCGCGAGCCGCCGGCCGCGGCGCCGCAGGGTAGGGATAGACCCCATGGCGTGGGGCCGGGGCGCCGCGTAACCTGTCCCGCAGCGTATGAAACGCATCGCGCAGAAGGAGCAACGGGTATGAAGATCAACATGGTTCGGGTTCTGGGTGTGGTGGCGGTGGCAGGCGGGATGATGGCGGCAGGATGCGGGCAGAAGTCCGGATCGGAGCCGTCGACGACCGGTCCCGCCGAGCGGGCCGGAGCCGCGATGGACAAGGCGGCGGAGAAGACCGTGGAAGCCGCGAAGACCGCCGCCGAGAAGACCGCCGAAGCTGCGAAGGCCACGGCGGCTGCGACCAAGGAAGCAACGGGTCGGGCGGTGGAGAAGACGGGCGAAGTCATGGAGAAGGCCGGCGCGGCCGTCGAAAAAGCCGGCACAAACCTGCAGAAGTAAGCCTGCGACCTCCCCGGCGAGCCACCGAAACTCGCAGCCGTGAGACGAGCGACATCCGGCCCCATGGTGAAGAACATGGGGTCGGATGTCCGGCGTGCAGCCCGCACGAACGGTGGTCGCGGGGACGCCATTTCTTCGCACGGGGGTGACATGCCATCCTTGAGGGCCTTGGTCATTTGCAGCCCGCCCGCAACCGAAGCCGCGGGCCGGGTGTTCCGCGATTCGATGGACCGATGCCTTGCGGCAGCCGGTATCGACCATGAGGTTCACGAGACGCGCCCGGGGGAGAACCTTGCCGAAGTGGTGCGACGGCCTGCCGGTGGCAACTGGGACGTCATCGTGGCTGCCGGCGGGGACGGCACGGTCTCCGCCGTGGGGGACAGCCTGCTGGGAAGTCCGGTTCCCCTGGGCATCATCCCGGCCGGAACCGGGAACATGATCGCGCGAGAGCTCGGCATCCCGGACGACTTGGAGGCGGCGGTTTCGCTGATCGCGGGTACGCATCGTGCCCGAACGATCGATGCCATGAGAATCGGCGGGCGAATCTACATTCTGAACGCCAGCGTCGGGATCAGCGCCTCGGTCATCGGCGGGACAACCCGAAAGAGCAAAAGCCGCTTCGGAAGCATCGCCTATTTTGCGACCGCCCTTCAGAAGATGCTTTCGTCGAGGCCCCGGCATCTCATCGTCGAAGTGGATGGCGTGGCCCATCCGTACCGCGCGGTGGACGTGACGATCATGAACTGCGGACTTCTTGGCAAGTTGCTGCACCCCGGGGGACCGGAAATCCGCATCGACGACGGGCATCTCGGCGTCTGGATCCTGAGCTTGCGGGGGATCTGGGACTATCCGCGGTATGCGATCGGCGTCGCCACGGGGTGGAATGTGATTCCCAAGGCGCACTTCCTCAGGGCGGCCCACAGCGTCAGGATCCGCAGCCGCGATCCGCTGCCGGTCCAGGCA
>CAYXFW010000489.1:0-3020 GCA_964464305.1 uncultured Verrucomicrobiota bacterium | reverse complement strand
ATGTCGGACGGGGCAACTATGTCGCCGATCCGGATGCGGCGAAGAAGGCGGCCCAGGAGAGCGCCTTCGAGAATTATCGCAAGAGCATGGATGCCCTCCTGGCGCGCCTCCGCGCCGAACTCAATCCACGCCTCCTGACGATCACGCCCTCGCCGTTCGACCAGACGGCGATCAACGACCGCGCCAACAACCAGCCCGGCTGCAACGACGGCCTAGCCCGGTGCGCCGGCGCGGTCCGCGAACTCGCTGCCAAGCACGGCGGTGAGGTGGTCGATTTCCATGGGCCCATGACCGCCCTCAATCTCGAGCGTCAGAAGTCGGACCCGTCCTTCACCATCATCGGCCCCGACCGCGTTCACCCGGGACCGCCCGGACATTTGATGATGGCGTGGTTGTTCTTGAAGGCCCAAGGTGCGACGGCCTTGGTCTCCCGGGTGGCGCTCGACGCCGCCACGGGCCGCGTGATCGAGACCGGGAACGCGCGGGTCCGAAGCCCTGTCCGGGTCGGCGACGGCTGGTCGTTCACCGTAATGGCCGGTGCGCTGCCGTTTCCCATCGAGGATGCCGCGCGGCCTCTGCTCGCGATGGCGCCCGTCGAGCGGGATCTCAACCAGGAAATCCTCAAGGTGATGAACCTGTCCCCGGGGACCTACGAACTGACGATCGACGGGATCGCGGTGGCGCAGCACACGGCCGCAGAGTGGGCGACGGGCATCAACCTTGCCTTCAACGCGGCCACACCGCAGGCGCGACAGGCCCAGGCCGTGGCCAAACTCAACGAGGCGCGACGGACGGCCGAGGTCGTCCTCCGGAATCACGCGGCCGTCCGGGGCTTTCTTCGCTCCCGGAAGGTCGACCCGGACGACATGGCCGCCACGTCGGCGTTCGGGGAGTCGCTGACGAACAAGACCGGCTACTTCGAAAGCAAGATCCCGGAGTACGCAAAGGCATGGGGACGTCGCGCGGAAACCGTCGCAAAAGTCGAGGATCTCGGACGTCAGGCCCTCGCCGCCCGGAAACCCGAACCGCGCGCCTACGTCATCCGCCACATTCCCTGAGTCAGAAGAACTCGGTGGCGAAGAGAATCTGCCTCGGAGTCCCGTCCTTGTCGGACAGGCCGGTCACCATCACGCCATATCGCTTTCCTGCATCCGTGCCCGCGTTCCGGGCCCGGAAGACGACACCGCCCCCGTACCCCATACCGGGCTCGTACACGGAGAAGTGATCCATGTCGAGGGAGTCGGAAAAACTGTCCGCGGACGTGGGAACCAACTGGCCCCGACGGAGCCGGATCATGCGGACCTTGACGGCGCCCTCCTGGGCGTTTCCGAATTTGTCGGGGTTCAACGAGATACTCCACGCATGCCGGGGCGAGATCATCTCGGCCGGAAAGAGCCCTGGCGGCGGATAGGCGACATAATCGAGGGCGGGCGGCGAGGCGCGACCCCTGTCCGTGGAATACATGGCGCAGAAGCGTCCCGATGCCCCGAAACCCGTCCGCTGCATCGCGGGATTGAGGCACCAGCGACGGTGTCCGACGACGGCGATGTTGGACGCATCGCTGTCGAACATGAACTGGTCGACAGAGCGCGCCACATCGACCCCCATGCCAAGGTTCGAGTTCCCGGTGCCATGGCTCGCGAGTTCGTAGTCCTTCTCCGCCATCCCCGGATTGGGGGGATGGTGGTCGAGGCGTCCGATCTTCGCGCAAATGGCGGCTGCCGCCGCGGCCTCTCGCGCGTAGTCTTCGCTCAGTCCGACGTCGTACGGCACGCCGCACAGGTACCGGTACGCATTGAGACGTCGCAGGGCCGCGAGGCTTCCCTCCTGCGCCTTCCCGGCGGCCTTGCCGGCCTTCGCGAGGCTCTTGAGCTTTTCCTTGATCGCCGCCTCGGTGCGGCGCGGAAGCTCCTGGGAACGCGCCTCGGCCGTCGCCAGGGCGGCGATGCCGGCCGCGAGCGCCGCGGCGCGCACGACACTCCAGACGCGGTGGGCCTGCGTTTCGGTTCGCATCGCCATCGTTATCCCCCGATTTCGCGTTCGAACTCCGCCGCCTGCGGGCGCGGAAGGACGTGACGGTAGCATCCGGGGCCTGGAGTCACAACCTCGTTTGGGATTGATTTCCGGCCTCCGTTTTGATACGAGCGGCGGACCCGGTTGGCCCGGCGACAGAGGCGGAACGCATGCACGACTGGATCGCAATTCTCGATTTCGGCTCCCAGTACAGCCAGTTGATCGCGCGACGGTTGCGCGAACGGCAGGTGTACTGCGAGTTGATGCGCTTCGACACGAAGGCGGACGTCCTCCGGGCGCGCGCGCCGAAGGGGATCATCCTCTCCGGCGGTCCGGCGAGCGTTTTGGAAGCGGGATCCCCGGATTGCGACGCGGCGATCTTCGATCTCGGGGTTCCTGTTCTGGGCATCTGTTACGGCATGCAGCTCACCGGGAAGAAGCTCGGCGGCGTGGTCCGCAAGGGCGAGAGTCGGGAGTACGGCATGGCGACGATCGACATCGACCGGGCGGGCGCCCTGTTCCGCAGTCTGCCCGAGCAGATGCCGGTCTGGATGAGCCACGGCGACCAGGTCGAGACCCTTCCGCCCGGTTTCCGCGCTCTTGCCCGGACGCACACGTGTCCGATCGCGGCGATGGCGGACGAGTCGAGGCGGATCTACGGGCTGCAGTTCCACCCCGAGGTCGTCCACACCCCCCATGGCGGCGCGATCCTGGAGCATTTCATCTTCGACGTCTGCGGGTGCAAGGGTGACTGGAAGATGTCGACCTTCATCGAGGAGAGCACTCGCGCGATCCGGGCCCGCGTCGGCGACGGCCAGGTCTTGCTGGGCCTCAGCGGCGGCGTCGATTCCTCGGTCGTGGCCGCCCTGCTCCATAAGGCGATCGGGCCGCAGCTCCATTGCGTATTCGTCGACAACGGCCTGCTCCGCTACAAGGAGGCCGAGCAGGTCGAGGATTGCTTCGGCCGCGCCTTCGGCATCGACCTGCGCGTCGCGCGCTCCGGCCCC
>CAYXFW010000488.1:0-3026 GCA_964464305.1 uncultured Verrucomicrobiota bacterium | reverse complement strand
GGGTTCCACCGTCCATTAGATCGCAGGCTCTCGGTGACATAAGCACCCGACTGGGATGCGCCAGCTGTCGGATCCCACATCAACACGGAGGTCCCTATTGGAAGAACGTCATTGGTACCCAAGAGCAACGTTGGAGTTGCAACATTCGTCCCAAGTGGGTTCAACGTGTGCCCCACCATGTGAAATTTCCCGCGCTGCAAGTCCAGACGGATCGCCCCGACGGCGTTGCGGCTGTAGACGTTGGTTTGGGCGAGGGCGACGGCACCGGTCAGGGCGACCGCTGCGACTGCGATGAGCACTGAAGTCTTCTTCATAATCCGCTCTTTTCTGTGCCGGTACTCCGCCGACCGGACCCATCTGCACAACCGATTGATCGAAGGATACGAACTCAACCCCCTGCTGTCCACGACAAAATGAGACTTTTTTTGCATCGCCGGGAACCGCATTTTGGGCCCACCAAATGACCTTCAGCACGGCCGCGGCTACTGCAACCCACGACCCCGGGCCGTCTTATGAACCCTCGAAAACTCGAACGCATCCGGCAGCAGCGCCCCGAGGCGGCGGACGAGCGTGCGCGCGCCGCGGCGGGCGGGGCGGATCCAGACGGGGGTGTCGGGCGACGCGAACTCGGCGAGGACCTGGCGGCAGGCGCCGCAGGGGAACGGCGGGAGCGGGCCGGAGGCGACGATGGCGACCGCGTCGATCCGCTTCGCCCCAGCGGCGACGGCGGCAAAGACGGCGGCGCGCTCGGCGCAGATCGTCAGACCATACGACGCATTCTCGACGTTGCAGCCTGCAAAGATGCGTCCGTCGGAAGCGCGCACCGCCGCGCCGACGCGGAACTTCGAATACGGCGCGTGCGCATTGTCCATCGCCCCATCCGCCGCCGCCAGCAGCGCTTCCTTATCCGTCTTCACGTTCATCCCCCTCCCGCCCGACGCGGACCGCCGGATCTTCCGGTCCAATCTGCGCGTCATGTGAACCGACCGCTGTAGCCGCGACCGGTGGTCGCGGCATTACGCAACGAAGCGTCACGCCCCACACGGCATCCGCGATCACACGCCGTCGTCACACCAACCGCCCCCCGCCCACAGCCCACAGCCTTTAGCCTACAGCCCTCAGCCTACAGCCTGCTTCCAGAACTCCGCAACGAGCGCGCGAATGTTCGACATCGCGTCCTGCGCGACCGTCGTCACCTCCGCGTGGTCGAGGTCCCCGGACCCCAGTCCGGCCGCGGCGTTGGTGATGCAAGTCAGCCCGGCGACTTCGAGGCCGGCGGCGTGCGCCAGAATGGCTTCGGGAACGGTGGACATGCCCACCGCGTCCGCGCCGAGCCGGGCGTAGGCGTGAACCTCCGACGGCGTTTCATAGGCCGGTCCCGTCACCGCCAGGTACACGCCCTCGAGCACGGAGAGACCGGCGGCCTGCGCGGCGGCGTGCAGCGCCTTGCGAAGGCGCGGCCCGTAGATACGCGTGAGATCGGGGAATCGCGGACCCCACGCGGCGTGGTGCGGTCCGACCAGCGGATTCCCGCCCATCAGGTTGATGTGGTCACGAATGATCATCAGATCGCCGGGGCGGAAGCCCTCCGCGATGCCGCCTGCGGCATTGGTCAGCAGCAGCATTCGCGCGCCCATGCTCTTGAGGATATGGACGGGCGCGGCGATCGGCGTCCACCCGAGGCCCTCGTAGACATGGCGACGGCCCTGGAAGACGAGTAGTTCGCTCGCGGCGCATCGCGCCCGCAGGAGGCGGCCCGCGTGGCCGACAACCCCCGGCTCGCCGAGGCCGGGGATTTCGGCGTAGGCCATCGAGTCGATGACCTCGCACGCCTCGACCGCCCCGCCCCAGCCGGAGCCGAGGATCATGCCGCCCACCGGTTTCGCATCCGGCCACCGCGCCGCGACGGCCTCGGCGGATTTCTCCAGCAAATCCATGTTCATCGATCCATTCTCCACGATCTGTCCGGGTAGGGCCGGGCCGCTGGCCCGGCCGTTCCCACGACCCCCGCACCACGGCGCGGCGGGCCGCCGCGCCCTACCCGGCCTTTCCTATCCGAGTCTCTCCAGGATCAACGCCGGCGGGTCGACGGGCTGGTCGGAAAACACGAATGCACCCGACATCAGCCGCTTCGCCTCGGCAAGGCGCGTCTCGTCGTTGGCGTGAAGGATCGCGAGGATCCTCCCCTTCTCCACCCGCTCGCCGATCTTGGCCAGTCCGGACACGCCCACCGCGGGATCGACGGCGTCCTCAGTCCTCGTCCGCCCGGCGCCCAGCACCACGCACGCGCGGCCGACGCGCTCGGCGTCGACGCCGCCGATCCACGCGGTCGTGGGCGCCGAAAGCGGCGCCTGGATCGAGGCCGCGGGCAGGCGGTTGAAATCGTCCAACGCCTCCGGGTCGCCGCCCTGGGCGCGGACCATGGCGCGGAAGCGCTCCATCGCCGCGCCGCTGCGAATCGCCCCGCGCAACGCGTCCAGGGCGGCCGCCGGCGTCGCGGCCACGCCCGACATCTGCAACAGTTCGGCGCCCAGCGTGAGCGTGAGCAGTTCCACGTCGGCCGGGCCGCGGCCGAGCAGGACCTCGACGCTCTCGACGACCTCCAGCGCGTTGCCCACGGCGCGGCCCAGCGGCTGGTTCATGTCGGTGATCAGCGCGCGGACCGACTTGCCCATCGCGCGGCCGGTGAGTACCAGCATGGCGGCCAGCTCCTTCGCCGCCGCCGGGGTCTTCATGAATGCGCCGCGTCCGCACTTCACGTCGAGCACAAGGTGGTCGACGCCCTCGGCGAGCTTCTTCGAGAGAATGCTGGAGACGATGAGCGGAATCGAGGGGACGGTCGCGGTGACGTCGCGCAGGGCGTACAGCTTGCGGTCGGCCGGCGCAAGGCGGGCGGTCTGGCCGGACATCGCGCAGCCGACGTCGCGCAGGACGGCGAGAAACTGCTCCTCCGGCAGGCGGACGTTGAACCCGGGAATGGACTCGAGCTTGTCCAGCGTGCCGCCGGTGATGCCCAGCCCACGGCC